>JACVJB010000129.1 GCA_015711775.1 Actinomycetota bacterium
TCTTCAGGATTAAGCTTATTAAGAATAAAAACCCTGCACCTGGAAAGAAGTGCCGATATAACTTCAAACGAAGGGTTTTCAGTGGTGGCGCCAATTAAAATAATCGTTCCTTTTTCCACATATGGCAAAAAAGCATCCTGCTGAGATTTATTAAACCTGTGTATTTCATCAATAAAAAGTATTGTTTTTTTATTTGATGTTTTCTGTTCAAAAACAGCTGTTTCCATAACATCCTTTATCTGTTTTATGCCGGACACAACTGCAGAGTAGGATATAAAACGGCTTTTGGTACTGCTGGCTATTATTTTTGCAAGTGTTGTTTTTCCGCTTCCCGGAGGTCCCCAGAATATTATTGATGAAATGCTGTCTTTTTCAATTAACTGCCTCAGTATTTTACCCTTTCCGACAAGATGTTCCTGCCCCACAAAACTATTAAGATTCTGGGGCCTCATTCTTTCAGCAAGAGGGCAAGCTGTATAATTGTTCTTATTAATCTGGGCAAAGCCGTTGTCTGGCTTTTCTTCAAAGAAAATCATAAAATAAAAAATTGGTTTTATGAGATTATTTTTAAATAAAGTTTCCTGTTTCTGGGCCCGTCAAATTCGCAGAAGTAAATATTCTGCCAGGTGCCCAGAAGAAGTTTAGAATCTTCAATTATAAGTGTAAGAGACGGTCCAAACAGGCTTGACTTTATATGCGCGTCAGAGTTTCCTTCCATATGTCTGTAACTACTATCCCTGGGAACAATTTCATTCAATTTATTAATTATATCCATTACAACGTCAGGGTCCGCTGATTCATTTATGGTTACTGCTGCAGTTGTATGCGGTACGTGCAGAATACAAATCCCGCTGCCTATACGGCAATCTTTTAAAATTTTTACTATATTGTCTGTAATATTGATTATTTCTGTACGGCTGCTGCTTTTAATATTTATTGTTTTCAACATATTTAATATTATCTCTTTCAATATACTTAATTTATAAACAGCTTGAAAAAAGAAAAACATCTCTTTTCAAAGCATTAAAAACTATAAAAGGATACATAAATAAGCATAACTATGCTTAACGCTATTATTCAAAATAAAAATATGTAATTGCATAACAGATAAATTTTAACTAAAAAGATAAAAAAAGACCAATATTTAAGAATTACAGAAAAGCTCCGAATTTCAATATATTAAAAACACTGATTGAAATATCGCTTTAAAAAAACTAAAATGTTTTAAATCAATTCCTTTAAAAAAATTTATCTAATAAAATTATGGGAAATAAAAAAATCAGTGTTACAGGTATAGGAAATGCTATTGTTGATATGATAGCAGGGGTAAGTGAAGAATTCCTGGATCAGTTCAGACTTAATAAAGGCAGCATGCGTCTTATTGGTGAGGAAGAAGCCGCTTATATACATTCGAAAATAACTGTAAAAAAAACAATATCAGGAGGCTCAGTTGCCAATACGATAGCAGGACTGGCTGTATTAAATAATAAAGTTGCTTTTATCGGTAAAGTCAGAGATGACAGCCTTGGGGAAGTTTTCGAAAGTGAATTGAAAAAACTTCAGATAGTGTATACTACAAAAAAAGCCGGCAGCGATTTTCCTCCTACAGCAAGATGTATAGTTTTAACTACCCCTGATGCGCAGAGGACCCTTAATACTTGTATCGGAGTTGCGGGAATGCTTATGCCTGAAGATATTGATGAAAAATTAATTAAGAACTCAAAAATAATATATATTGAAGGATACCTTTTTTACCAGGATACTGCTTATAATGCTGTTAAAAAAGCTGTAAATGATGCATTAAAATATAAAACCGGGATTGCGCTTACTCTTTCTGATACATTTTGTGCAGAAATGCACCGCGAAAAATTTTTTGATCTTATTCATTTAAAAACAGACATTCTTTTTGCAAATGAAGATG
Source organism: Actinomycetota bacterium (assembly GCA_015711775.1). Classification (GTDB taxonomy): domain Bacteria; phylum Actinomycetota; class Humimicrobiia; order Humimicrobiales; family Humimicrobiaceae; genus VGAZ01. The sequence goes on from JACVJB010000129.1 coordinate 1,922, forward strand.
AGATTAAAGCGCTTTTTAAGGCCAAAACTTTTAAAGAAGCTGTAAATTTATGCTCTTATTTAAATACAATATGCGCATTAACTCGGGGCAGTCAAGGTTCAGTCATTGTTTCAGGCAAAGAGATTGTGGAGATTGAGGCTGAAAAAGTTGCAATTATTGACAGCACCGGCGCGGGGGATATGTATGCTGCAGGATTTTTAAATGGTTATCTTAAAAAAAAGGATCTGCATGAGTGCGCAAAAATGGGCAATATTGTAGCGGCAGACATCGTGCAGCAGTACGGGGCAAGAGCAGAAAAGGATTTGATTGAACTGCTTTCTTCAAAAGGGTTATAATGACTTTTTTAATAAACATAACGCAAAAACTGGCAAGTAAAAATTGTCTGATTATTAAATCAGCAGCATTAATATTAAATTAAGAAAATACTTTTTTTTTAAAATATCGGGAAAGAGGTTTTTATGAAATTAAAAGCAAAAGCAGACGTGGGCGTATTTGGCGGCTCCGGATTTTACAGTTTTTTAAAAGCCAGGGAAGAAATAGAAATAGATACGCCATACGGAAAACCATCTGATAGAATAATAATAGGAGATCTTTCCGGTATCAAAGTGGCTTTTCTTCCAAGGCATGGCGCCAGGCACTCAATACCTCCTCATAAAATTAATTACAGGGCAAATATCTTTGCTATGAAAGAACTTGGTGTAAAGCAATTATTTTCACCCTGCGCGGCAGGCAGCCTGCAGCCCCATGTGGCTCCGGGTGATTTTGTAATATGCGACCAGTTTGTTGACCGCACTAATTCAAGAAATGACACTTTTTATGATGGTCCGCATACAACTCATATTTCCACAGCTGACCCGTACTGCCCGGATTTAAGAAATATTGTCATCAAAGCTGCCGGAGATCTTGGAATCAAATATCATCAAAAAGGTACAGTAGTTGTTATTCAGGGGCCGAGGTTTTCAACCAGGGCTGAGAGCAGATGGTACAGCTCACTGGGATGGGAAGTTATTAATATGACGCAGTATCCTGAAGTTACCCTTGCCAGGGAATTTGAAATTTGTTTTGTAAATATCTCACTTATCACTGATTATGACGCGGGACTTGAGGGCGACAGCAGTATTAAACCCGTAACGACCGGAGATGTTGTAAAAATATTTAAAAAGAATAACGAAAAAATAAGAGAACTGCTTTTTAAGGCAATACCGGAAGTTGCATCAAAAAGGAAATGCATATGCAACTCTGCTTTAAAAGGGGCAGTTATAAGTTAGGCAATATCTTAATACTCATGGTATTTTTAAAGGTGAAAAAATTTTAAAAAGCCTGCAATTTAAAAACAGGAGAACTTTATTTGAAAAATAAAATTGTTATTGCATGTGATAAATATAAGGGCAGCATGTCTGCCATGCAGGTCTGCAATATAATAAAAGATGCCTTCCTGGAAGTAAACTGCCAGGCTGAAATAGTTGTCAGCCCGATAGCAGACGGAGGGGAAGGAACTGTTGAAACACTTGTTGAAAGCCTTAACGGACAATACGTTAAAGCTGTAGTAAAAGGGCCCTCAGGCATTAAAACAAATTCACAATTCGGGTTAATAGACAATGGCAAAACGGCTGTAATTGAGATGTCTTCAGCTTCAGGCTTATGGCTATTGGGCGAAGATGAAAGAAATCCCATGCTCACAACAACTTACGGCACTGGACAGCTAATAATAAAAGCAATTGAGGCAGGCGCAGAAAAAATCATAATAGGAATAGGCGGAAGCGCGACAAATGACGGCGGAATGGGCGCAGCAAATGCTGCAGGGATAAAATTTTATGATAAAACTGGAAATCTGCTCGAAGGCTGCGGGAGAGATCTTTTATCTGTGCATAGAATTGATTCTTCAGGTATTTTGGAAAAAATAAAAGGTATTAGTATTTTTGTTGCCTGTGATGTGGATAATCCTTTATACGGTAAAAATGGGGCAGCATATATATACGCGCCTCAAAAGGGCGCTGATGAATACATGGTTAAACTGCTTGATAAAGGTTTAAGAAATTTATCTGTAGTAATAAAAAAAGAATTAAAAAAGGATATACGCAAGCTTAAAGGGGGAGGCGCTGCCGGGGGGCTTGGCGCAGGGCTTTCTGCATTCTTTGGAGCAGAACTGCTTCCTGGAGCAGGTATAATTATTAAAGCAACAAAGCTTGAACAAAAAATAAAAGATGCGAACCTTATTATAACTGGCGAAGGCGCAATGGATAACCAGACTTTTTACGGCAAAAGCGCTTACGGGGTTGCACTGCTTGCAAAAAAATATAATATCCCGGTTATTACCATAAACGGTTCTGTAAATATTGATTATAAATCTGTCATTAAAGATAATTTAAGCCTTTTTAACGGAAATTTTGATATAATGCAACGAGATATGAGCATCGAATATGCTATAAAAAATGGGCAGAAGCTGCTTTTTTCTGCAGCTTCAGAAATTGCAAGGTTTTATTTTTGTATAATGTCAAAGGCCTTTTCCAGGGAAAAAACCTGAAATCAAGAGACTGCTTTATTTTTAAGGCCACCTGTATCGCTGTAAAAACAAAATAGATGATTATAATAATACATTAATAA
>JACVJB010000130.1 GCA_015711775.1 Actinomycetota bacterium
GAGCAGGAGCTTGAGATGCAATGTTCTCGGCATAGTTTTCCACATCTTCCTTTACTATCCTTCCGCCAGGTCCGGTACCTTTAATTTTAGTTATATCTATACCTTTTGAGGCGGCGATATTTCTTGCAAGAGGCGATATTTTGATTGAGGAAGAAGCATCTTCCTGCGATGATGGCATATCAGCGGCGATTACAGAAGGCTCAGGCTCTTTTAACGTTTCCTCAGCTACCAGTGCAGCTTCTGCAGGTTTTTCAACTGGTGTTGAAGAAGCTGCTGCCTTAACTGCCGGTACTTCCTCGTCAGCTTCACCGATAAATGCAATAACTTCTGTTACGGGAACTTCCTCGCCTTCATTTCTCAAAATTTTTCTTAGGATACCTGAATTATATGCTTCAACCTCCAGGGATACTTTATCTGTCATCACTTCAAAAAGCACTTCTCCGCTTTCGACTTTATCCCCTTCTTTTTTATGCCATTTCTCAATTACTCCGGTTTCCATAGTAAGGCCAAGTTTTGGCATTATAACTTCATGCATTGTATTTCCTTTCTTATATATTGCTTCATCCTGAATTAATTAAGCTCATGTTATTTTATATTTTTGACTAAACTGTTTCCACAGTTTTTTTAAAAATTATACCTGTCAATTAACTAATATATCATAAAACAATTGACAACTGGAAATTAAATTTTCTTAAAATTGCCAGGCACATGGTGGTTCCGCATTTAGTATTTTAATCACTCTTTATGCATTTTTAAAAATGCTTAGGATACCCTCTTTTATTCTTTCATGGCTTGGGATCATTTCATTTTCAAGAACAAGGCTGTAGGGCACAGGGCAGTCTTTGCCTGATATTCTTTTAATTGGGGCATCAAGAAAGTCAAAACCTTTTTCAGCAACCTGAGCCGCCACTTCTCCCATAAAACCCCCGAAACCGCATGCTTCCTCTATACACGCCAGCCTGCCTGTTTTCTCTACTGATTCCAGTATTAAATCAATATCAAGCGGCCTTATGGTCCGAGGATCTATTATTTCACATGAAATTCCCTGTTCCTGATTTAACGCCTCCGCCGTCTCAAGCGCCTTTTTTACCATGAATGACGTGGCAACAACTGTTATATCCTTGCCATCTCTTTTTATATCACCCTGTCCAAGTGGTATACTGTAAACTTCTTCAGGAACATGCCCGATGTATTTCTTATTTTTATATAGCAGCTTATGTTCAATAAAAATAACCGGATTATCATCTTCAATGGCTGATACAAGAAGACCTTTTGCATCGTAAGGCGATGAAGGCATGACAACTTTAAGTCCAGGAATATGCGCAACAAGCGCTTCAAGGCTCTGCGAGTGCTGGCCTGCAGCGCCTGTCCCGCCTCCGCCGGCAGTGCGCAGCACCATCGGTACAGTAGCTTTGCCGCCGAACATATATCTTATCTTTGCGGCCTGGTTTGCAATTTCATCCATTGCAATAGTTATGAAATCTGAAAACATTATCTCAACTATGGGCCTCATGCCTGTAACTGCGCTGCCTGCAGCCACGCCAACAAGGGCATCCTCTGAAATCGGGCTGTTGATTACCCTGTCTTTGCCGAATTCCTCAAGCATGCCCACAGAAACCCCGAATGCTCCGCCATATTCTGCCACATCCTCGCCGATAAGAAATACATCAGGATTTTTACGCATCATCTGCTGCATCGCTTCCCTTATGGCTTCAAGATAAGTTATCTCTCTTTTATTTTGCATCTATTCTGTTCTCCCCTAAAAATATTTATTAAATTTGTTTATTTTCTAAACCTTTCATGCATACACATCTTCCTGGACCTGGGAAGGGTCAGGAAATGGGCTATCCTCTGCAAATTTATTTGACTGCTCCATTTCTTCTTTTACGCCGGCTTCTATTTCGGCGTCCTGTTTTTCAGTAATTATGCCCTCTTCTATAAGGGCTTTTTTGTATCTTATAATAGGGTCCTTTTCAATCCATGCTTTTACTTCCTCTTTTGTCCTGTAAACCTGCGCATCACTTTTTGAATGCCCTTTCCACCTGTAAGTAAGGCACTCTATAAGCACAGGACCTGCGCCGTTTCTGCAGTAATCAGTAAAATGGCGGACAGTATTGTACACCTCGATTATATTATTTCCATCTATTGTCAGCCCTTCCATATTATATGAGAGCTTCCTGTCAGAAATTTTAGCAATGTTAAATGATTCCTTTACAGGCATAGACATACCATACTGGTTATTTTCACAAATATAGATAATCGGCAAATCCCAGATGGAAGCCAAGTTAAGAGCGCCGTGGAAATTGCCACGGTTTGCAGCCCCGTCACCAAAAAAACAGGCGACAATCCTGTCTTTATACTTCATTTTGCATGTAAGTGCGGCCCCTGTTGCAATATCAATGCTGCCGCCAACAATGCCGTTTGCTCCAAGGTTTCCTGTGGTAATGTCTGCAATATGCATTGAACCGCCTTTACCCTTGCAGTAGCCGGTTGCTTTGCCTAAGAGCTCAGCCATCATTATTTTAAGGTCGGCGCCCTTTGCTATGCAGTGGCCGTGTCCCCTGTGTGTAGATGTTATATAATCATCTTTGTTTAAAGCATAAACTGCGCCAACAGCCGTTGCTTCCTCTCCAACATAAAGATGGCATGTGCCGTGTATCTGCCCCTTTATTATGAACTGTTCGGTCTGAGTTTCAAAATGTCTTATCTGGTACATTTTTTTCAGCATTTCAATTTTTATACTGTCCGGAAGTTCTTTAAAGGCATCCCTTATTTTGTGATTATCAATATCCAGATAATCCGTATTTTCATTTTTTCCTTTTATCATGTTACTTTCCAATCTCCTTTTATGCCTGCTTTATTAATTGCCCGGCTGTTTTTTCATCAGTTACTAAAATATTAATAAGATTTCCTTTCATCGCTCCAAGCAATACCTTGATTTTACTGGCCCCATATGCTGCCCCAATAATATTTTTAACATTCTTCAGCTTATCTGCAGGCAGCCTCAGCAGTCTACTGTCCAGATCATTTGCAACAGGTTGCCCCTCTTCGTTTATAAAAATAAGGTTTACATCCCCCGCAATGCCGATGCTTTCAAGATATTTGAAATCTTCAATGCTGAAATTGCCTGTTTTAATCATTGTGGACTGCTGCCCTATGTCGCTTAAACCTATAAGAGCAGTATTAATTCCTGCTGCCATTTTAAAAATTTCAGCAACGCTTGAATCTTTTTCCATAATCCTTCTTGCCTGTCTGCTGTCAAGAACTGCAGGGGAATGCATTGCATAGCTTGTTCCCCCGTATTTCTCTGCAATTATGCTGGCAACCGCATTTGTATTGACTTCTATTCCTGAACGGCCCAGCCCGCCAAGAAGCGGTACTGTTTGTATATTAATTTTTCTCAACGGCTCAATATATGCTGATATATTTTTCAGAGTGGCTCCCCAGCCGACCCCAAGAGTGTCTCCGTCTGCAAGTATTCTGTCAAACAGCCCTGCAACCAAAACTGCCATATTCCTGTATATCTCTGTGTCGTTTTCACTCCAGGGAACAATAAGGCATTCTTTTAAATCAAACACTTTTTCTAAAGTACTTTCAAGCTCAGTAAATTCATCAGCCGGACTGTTTATATTAATACTGACAATATTTAACTGTTTTGCCCTTGATATGCTTCTTGAAACTTTGGTCCTTGAAATATTTAACTTCTCTGCAATTTTTTGCTGGTTTAAATCATCAATATAATAAAGCCTGGCTATTTTGGATAATAGCTTATATTCTGTAAAATCTTCCTTTGCCATTTAATACCCGTAATAAAATTTTTTAATTTAAATATTAATACTTTTATTGCACTACTGTGCATTATATGAAAAAAAATTCATTTTTTATTATACATATAACCTTTATTTATGGCAATACAGAAAAATTAAAATTTCGGTAATATAAATTATTTAAATCTTTGATAAAAAATCTGCAGGCGTAATTATCCGGGTTACTTTTATTTTCTTTAGCACAAGAAGATCCTTGTCCCCGGTTATTAAATAGTCTGCCGCGCAGCAGCCAGCAAGATCCAGTAAGATATTATCTTTTTCATCCCTGCAGATGTCTGCTTTTTTAAAAACAAGCATATATTCAAACCTGGAAGTGAACATATCCTTTATTATCTCAACTTCATTGTCTTTAGCTTCAAACTTATATTTAAGTTTTGATAAAAGCTCTGCAAGCAGTTCAGGGCAAATGAAACCTTTGATGTTATTATCTGCCAGGCACAAATCAAACACTTTTTTTGGATTTCCTCCAAAAAGAATAGCCGAAATAATTACATTGGTATCCATCACAATTTTCATTCTTTAAATATTTTCAATGATTTTATATATTTCTTCCTCAGTAAGGCTTTCGGGGTCGTAGCCTTTGCTTATAAGCCAGCTTTTAAACCTGTCCCTTAAATCTTCAAGCGTTTTTTCGAATAATATTTTTTTGGCTCTGTCAATTTCATTTTTTGTCTTAATATATTCGTCATAAGCCA
>JACVJB010000131.1 GCA_015711775.1 Actinomycetota bacterium
TAATTTGCCCCCGCATCTTTTTGCGCTTTCACCATCTCAAGTATGGGGCCGGCATTACGGTTTCTTATTGATTCTCCGACTATTTTAGAAGTAACGCTTATGTTTTCACCAATAACTAACATAATAACCCCCTGTTTTAAAATTATTTATAGCTTAATTACAAAATTATCCGGATTTATAATTTTTCAGGAATTTGGTAACATCGCCAGCTTCACGCGGGCCCACAACAACTTTCCACCCGTCTCCCAATTCGTCCTCAAGCTCGCCCTGAAGCTGCGCGACATATCCCGGAATTATAATCTCTTTGCTGTTTGCCTTTTGTTCTATTCCGCTCTTCTTAATATAATTTGCAATAAGCTCAGGAACAAATTTCCCTGCAGCCCATGCAGTAAGCACTGACTGTCCCTCAACATCCATGACTATGAGCCATGAGGGCACCTTGCTTGAGTCAATTTCTCCTGAAATGATAAAATATGTAAGTGAGAAGTTGGTTGTTAATAGAACTGGAGAGTCAGGTCCCGGGTTGTTTATTTCATAGATTTTCTGTTCAACAGCCATCGGCTTTCTCGGGTCTGTATAAATATTCTGTCTGTAAACAAGAAGCGGAAACACATTATAAGGCTCTGCGTTTGAAAGCACTATTATTGAGGCATATTTAGTCACAAATACAGAGGCAGCAAGTGCTTCTTTTAAAGGGTCATCTGTCATATCACAGGGAAAGACAATTGTCGGATAACCGAAAAGCCTGTCCTTTTTAACAATGGCAGCTCTTCTCATTGTTATCTGGTTAAAAAAATCCTCTTTTAAACTCCTGTTTCCGATATCTATTATAATGGATTTAATTTGCGAAGATCTCAGTTTTTCAGTAAGAGATGAAATTTCATCAAAACTTCTCGCTCTTACTGCGACAGGGCATCCGGACTCTTTTACAGGATTAAGCAAATCATCAATATTTGATGAGTCTATGGCATGTATCAATGGTTTCCTGTCTTTGTAAAGGCTAAGCACAGTCTTTAATGTATCTTTATCCGCTGATGAAAAAATAAGCGGTTTTGCGGTCATTGAACTTATTTTTTCAGCAATTTTTAAAAAAGTGTCTTTATTGTTTGAGGTGTTTTTTATAAAAATGGCATTAAGTTCAAGAGTCTGTCCAACCCTTTCATATTTTAAATTATTTACCGCATTTACTTTTTTTTCAATTTCACTGTCGCCTTCGTTATCATTAATAAGCACAGCAAAAGCATTCGGGTTTACAAAAGTCCTGTCATGCCGAAATAAAACAGTTTCCTCGCCCACTTTAAACATACTTTCACCGACTCCTATCTCGACTTTTAGAACAGGCGGCTGAGAAGCCTCTGAAAGGGACTCCTTTGCCTGGTCAGAGACATGGGGACATTTTTCCAGCTCAACCTTTCCTGCGGCAAGCTGCATTGCAAATGCAAGACATGTTGGGAAACCGCAGTCCTTGCAGTTTGTTTTGGGAAGCAATTTGAAAATATCCAGACCGCTTAAAGGCATTTACTCTCTCCTCTTTTAAATATTTCTTATTAATATCGCAACTTTAAAAAACTGGCTGCATTTTTTCTATATCATCGGTTCCATTTCAAGCGCAGGGTGATGCACTTCAGTAATCCACTGCATTACTTCTTCCTCAGTCACAGCATTTTCTTCAGTGGCTATTTTATCCACAAAATCAGGCATTCCAAGCTCTTCTGCCCTCTGTCTTAAAAGATCGCCAATTTCCTCTTTCAGCATTTTTGGAATCCAGACAAGCCTTTTAAGGCCACCGTCAGCAATAATAAACTTTTTGGAGCCAATGAAAAATTTGCTTATACCAATAAATCCGGGCGTCTGTATGCCGCCTCCCACCATACCGGCAATTGTTGAAAATTTCATCCCGCATGGAGTCATTTCTGAAAACTCCCTGTTTACGGCCATAACACCATTTGTTGTCGGAAGGATAGTAATAATTACCTCAAAACAACCACAGGATGTCATCGGGTCAACCATCATTGAATAAGCTGAAAAAGATTCCAGTTTCTGATGAGATGATTTATAAATAAATTCATTTACACCTTTCCATATACCCATCTTTTCATCTAAGGTCTCCCCTTTCTTTATAGGCTGATTAGGCCCTGTCGGACTTATTTCATAGGCCGCTTTACAGTCAAGCCAGTTGTATGCGCCGCAAAGGCCAGGTCTTTCTGGAGAAATTGCGCATACGTGATCCGGCGCAAAAGACTGGCAGAGAGTGCAGGAATAAAAAGTGTCAACGGTTTCATCTGTTAATGTACTTAGTCTCTCGTCTCTTATCTTAAACACTTCTTTTGCCTTCTGCTTAAGGATTGCCACATCTTCAGGATTGGTGTAAATTTTAATCTGTATTTTGTCCATGATATTGCCGAATGTGGAATGCATTTTTGCATGAAGTATTGTTCCCAGATGCCTTATTTTAAATCCTGCCTTTACAGCATCCTTTGAAAACCTTACCCAGGAAATATCCCTCTGCCCCATGTGGAAAATGCCTGTTGCATAATTTATAAAATAATGTATCTGCCTTTCCATAACAGGTTCAAAATCAGACTGCATTTTTCTGCCATAAACAAGTACCTCTATGCCAAGCGGAAGTGAGCTGCCTTCTTTCACATCATCAACCTCAGGCCCGAATACTTCGACTTTTCCATCCTCCACCTCAGATGATTCAGCCATATGAAGATACTCTACAGCCTCAGTGACATTTCCCCCGAATTCAATATATGTATTTTCCCTTCGTACCCTTTCACCTTCAAATGCCGCGCCAAAAGCAACAGGAATGTCAACCTTGTCAACCGTTACCTTAAGCCCTCTTATTTCTATTGCCTTTGAAACAATTTCTTCATCTTTTACGTTTGATACAACATGCTCATATGTGCACACTCCTCTTGGAAGTATCTCTGGAATCGGGGTATTTGCTATTGTAGGAAAGCCATAATTAATTGCTCCTGCGGCATTTGCATACTTTTCTTCATCAACTTCTCCCAGGGCAAGGACAAATGCAAAAACCCTGTCCTTATTATAAAGAAGCATCCTTCTGTAATCTCCCGCCTGGACGCCGCCGAAACTAAGCGCTGCTCTCGCTGCAAATCCCAGGGCATATATGGTTGCGGTAATATCCCTGCCGAAAGGTACAAGCCTTGTGTCCCAGCCAAGTTCAACACCTTCTTCCTGAAGCTGCTCAGACATGGTTTTTCCATCTGTTGAACCGGTCATGAAAACATAAATATTTTTTTCCTGGAGTTCCCTTGCAATTTTTACTGCAGTTTTACTGTCCCTGCATGCTCCAACGCATGCTGCAAAACCAGGCGCAGTTCCGTCAACGAATTCTATGCCGCGCTCCCTGATAATAACGTCAGTTGCGGCTCCGAGCCATATACCGTCAACCGGATTTGGGCCATCAATATATTTTATTGCCTCGATAATTTCTTCAGCCCATAGCGTTGCAATGCCAGCATCAAGCGTTCCCCCCAAATAGGGGAGCCAGATATTATCTGATGGCACCTGGGGAAGAAGTTTGCGGGCTTCAATAAGAACCTTGCGCGCATCTTCAAGTTTTTCAACTGCAATGCCTGTCATGCTGTATATTATTGGAAGATAATACCCTGTATTGGGAAATTCAAGTTTCTGTTCAGGACCGTTTTTTTCAATGGATTTTTCTAAAGCCTTCTGGGCTCTTTCAACTATAGTGTAGGCGCCTTTTATTGCACTTGTAGCTATTATTTTAGACATTCTGCATTGTCCTCCTTGATTCCATATCCATTAAAACCCTTTCTTTTTTTACATCTATCTTTAAAGCTTTCCGCTTTTGTTGTATAACATCTATAACCTTTTCAAGAACCTGGTCAATATCCGCAAACCACTCCAGTTCGCCTCCAAATTTTGCTCTCCATCCTTCGGTCATTATTTTCTTTACTTCTTCGCTTGACTCTACCGGTATGGGCTCACCGCTAAACGCTACATAAACGCCTGATGCGGCAAAATATGTTCCGATAGAAAGGGCCTTTTCACTCATCCATTCGGGAGCTATGCCTGCTGCAGGAAGGTCACTTAAATCTTCCCCAAGCCCTCCCTCTTTAATTATTTCAGATGCAATTGTAAGTATCCTTGAATTGTCAACACAGGAACCGAGATGAAGTATCGGTGGTATGCCGACCGCTTCGCATATGGAACGCAGTCCCTCGCCGGCTTCCTCCATTGCTTCTGGCGTCATTATGCCGCATTTTGCAGTTGATATGGCTCCGCACCCTGTCTGCACCACAAGATAATCCCTTTTAATGAATTCCCGCGCCAGATAATTATGATATTTATCCTGTGTGGTTCTTGCATTATTGCAACCGACGATTGCCACAATCCCCTGTATCCTTCCGTCAATAATACCGTCATTTAACGGCCGGAATGACTCCCTGAATTTTCCGCCAAGCATATATCTTATATATTCATGTGAAAATCCTGCAACAAGATCTGATTTTA
>JACVJB010000132.1 GCA_015711775.1 Actinomycetota bacterium
GGCATCCATAGCTGAGCCGCTTGCAACTGTTTTTACTGGAATGGAGGCATGTAATGTAAAGGCTTCCGATATTGTCTTAATTGTTGGTGCCGGGCCTGTCGGGCTGATGCATGTGATGATGGCTAAAATATTTGGGGCCCAAAAGGTAATAGTCAGTGAAATATCTGACCTTAGGAGGCAAAAGGCGCTAAGTTTTGGGGCAGATTATACCATAAACCCCTTAACAAGAAATGTTTCCGAAATGGTCATGGAGTTAAGCTATGGACGTGGCGCAGATGCTATAATTGTCGCTGCCGCATCACCTGAAGCCCAGGTTCAAAGCATAGACAGCATAGCGATTGGGGGATATATAAATTTTTTTGGGACATTGCCAAAGGAAAAAGAAAATATAACTATAAACTCAAATTTACTTCACTATAAGAATGCAAAAATATTCGGCACAACCGGCACAACAGTTTTGAATTACTACAGGACAATGGAACTGATTATTTCCGGCAGGCTCGATATTGCCAGATTTATAAGCGCAAAATTTCCCCTTGATAAATTCAGGGAGGCTTTTGATTATTCCAAAGATCCTGACTGCCTTAAAGTTATTTTTGAAATGTAGGATATTTTTTAAATTATTTTCATTTCAATAAATAATGCCTCCCTTTCCTCACAGAATAGATATAAAGACAGAAAAAGATTCTGAATGAGGGAGCGAATAAAATTACTGTAAGTTGTCTGCATTTTATTATAAAATGATTAAAAAAAGAAAATAAAAAATATGCATTTAACTGAAGAACAGAAGATTAAAATTAAAAATATAGGTAAAAAATATAACCTGAAGCTAATTCTACTGCACGGGTCATACGCGAAAGATAGACAGAAACCTGGGAGTGATCTGGATATAGCATATCTTGGGAGTAGGTCTGATGACCTGGATATGTACCTTGATATTTATTCGGAACTTGAGGATATTTTTGGCTGCAGTTCAAAAAGAGAGTTGGATGTAAAATCCCTTCACAAAATAGACCCCCTGTTCTGTTACCAGGTTGCAAAATATTCACAGCTTTTATATGGCAAACTTCAGGATTACAATGAATTTCGCGCTTATGCGTTCCGCATTTATCATGATGCAAAGGATTTATTTAGGCTGGAAAAACTTCAAGTTTTAAAATATCAAAAATACCTGGATAAAAAATATGCTTGACAAAACTTTTATCACAAGAAAAATAAAACTGATTCAGGAAGAATTAAGCAGGCTGGAAGCGCTGAGCAAGTATTCTTTTGCTGAAATTGCAGAAGATTTTATAAAACTTTATTCAGTTGAGAGAGTGCTTGAAAAAATTATCATGAGGGCAATTGATATAAACCAGCATATAATAGCTGAAACTGGAAAAGGTGATGAAAAAGTTAAAGGATACGAAGATACGTTTTATATACTGTCAGGAATGGGTGTGTATACAGAAAGTTTTGCCAAAGAAATTGCGCCAAGTGCAGGACTAAGAAACCGGTTGGTTCATGAATACAATGATACAAAAGATGAGATAATATATGAATCTGTTAAAGATGCGATAACGCAGTATACCGGGTACTGTAGATATGTCTTACAGTTTATTGAGTCAAAAAAAGAAAGTTAAACAGCCGGCCTTACTGTTTTAAGAAATTGTTTAATTATTATTTTTATAATTACACTATGGCAAAATCAATTATACTTAATTATTTGTTAAAACTGCATCAGGAAAGGCAGAATTATGCTTCTTGCAATAGACATTGGAAATACACAGACGGTCATTGGCCTTTTTATAAACGGTGACAAACTTGCGCAGTCATGGCGCATGGTGACCCCAAGGCATGAAACCTCAGATGAGATTGCTTCAAATATTTTCAGTTTTTTAAAAAACAGTGATTTTAAACCACAGGATGTCAAGGAGATAGTTGTCAGCTGCGTGGTTCCAAGAATTCTTCTTGAAATAAGGCGCATGTGCGACAAGTATTTTAAAATAGAGCCTTTTATTATAAATACTGATATAAAAACAGATTTAAAGATAGAATATGATTATCCGAAAGAAATTGGGGCAGATAGAATTGCAAACTCTGTGGCTGTCAAAGAACTATACGGGTTTCCTGCAATAATAATTGATTTTGGCACAGCAACAACCTTTGACGTGCTCTCTCCCTCCGGCGCTTATCTTGGAGGAGTAATTGCTCCAGGCATTGAAATATCATCTGAGGCTCTTTTTAATTATGCGGCAAAACTGAGCAAGGTGGACCTGAGCTGGCCTGAAAGCGTTATTGGGAAAAACACATATGACGGAATAAGGTCGGGAATACTTTACGGATTTTTAGGTCAGGCAGAATATATAATTGAAAAGATAATTGATGAAATGCAGAAAAAAGATGAAGAATTTAACCCAAAAGTAATTGCAACAGGGGGCCTTGCAATTTTAATGAATGGAAGAAGCAGATATATGAATATACATGACCCTGATTTGACACTAAAGGGACTTAAACTGCTGATTGATAAAAATAAAAGGGCTGTATAGAATTCTTTACAGGGCAAGGTTTTAAAAGTAATAGTGCTCAATAATTATTTTAGCAATAAATTTAATTTTTCCACAGCTGCCTTGAATTAATTATCTTAGTCTTTTTCAAATTGGAATTAATAACTCCAAAAATATATGCAATTTGGAATTGACAACTCCAAAAATACATGTAAAATGGAATTATGTATTCAAGAATTATAAAATACCCTGACGATAAAAGCTTTTTTTTATTTGGGCCAAGGGGCACAGGTAAAACAACCTGGGTAAAACAAACTTTTCCTGATGCAGTATACATTGATCTTCTTGAATCAAGATTATTCATTGAACTATCAGCAGACCCACAGAGACTTGGAAATATGATACCTGTCGGGTTTAAAGGCTGGATAATAATAGATGAGGTGCAGAAAATACCAGAGCTTCTGGATGAAGTGCACCGGCTAATTGAAAATAAAAAACATAAGTTCGTACTGACCGGTTCAAGTGCCAGAAAACTAAGACGCAAAGGATATAACTTGCTTGCAGGCAGAGCATTAAGCAAACACATGCATCCCCTAACTCCTGAAGAGATTGGTTCGGATTTTGATTTTAAACATTCTTTAAGATATGGATGTCTTCCTTCAGCTTACACTGAATCAGAACCAGGTGAATATCTTGACAGCTATATAAGGACATATCTGGAGGAGGAAATACTTCAGGAAGGTCTTACAAGAAACCTTGGAGTATTTTCGAGATTTCTTGAAGCTGCAAGTTTTTCCCAGGGCTCGCTACTCAATGTGTCAGAAGTATCCCGTGATTGTTCTGTGGAGAGAAAAGTGGTAGAAAATTATTTTACAATACTTGAAGACCTGATGCTTGCATATAGGATTCCTGTATTTACTAAAAGAGCAAAAAGACGTCTTACGTCTCACCCGAAATTTTATTTTTTTGATACAGGTGTTTACCGTGCTATAAGGCCAATGGGACCCCTTGATTTAGTCGAAGAAGTCGAAGGAATATCTTATGAAACTCTTTTTCTGCAGGTACTAACTGCAATAAATGATTACTTAAAAACTGGTTACAAAATATATTACTGGAGGACAAGCAATAATACTGAAGTAGATTTTGTTTTATATGGTCCTAACGGACTAAAAGTCTTTGAAGTTAAAAGAAAGGGAAAAATCACATCAAAAGACTTAAAAGAGTTAAATATTTTCAGAACTGATTATCCGGAAGCAGAGGCATACTGTATTTATGGAGGGCAAAGAGAGCTTTCCAGCGGCAAAATAAGGATTATTCCTATTGAATATGCACTTAAAAATATGGATAAAATCCTTACTTAGGCTAATTTTCTTGTTGACCATTTTGCTTCTCCAAAAAGAATCTGTATTATTTCACCAAACTTTGTTTTACCAAGAGATAATGCCTTAAGTATTGCAAAGTATATTCTAAGCTCTGAAAGCTCCTCACTTAATATTATTTCAGCTTCATTGTAAAGTACTGAGTTTTTATTAAAAACATTATCCGCCAGGTTTCCAAAGAAAAGTTTTAGACTGGTTTTACAAACTGAATATCATTTTGTTTTAATTCATTATAGAGTAAATAAAGCTATTATAAAATCTAACCAGTCTACTTAAAAGTAGTCTGCGTTATAGTAGACTTTATTTCAATGCAAAAATTTTATAAAGTCTTCAATCTTGCAGACCTGAAAGGTATAAGGGATATTGAAGAATGGTATGTATATCTTCATACAAGAAAACAATATATAAAAAAGATGTTTTCAGCCCAGCTTGAAATTGCTATAGAGAATTTAAAGAAATTATCTGCTGATATATTAAAGCTTGTTAATGTTGTTGTTGTGTCAGGCACAGATTTTGGAACGCAAAGTGGTCTTTTTATAAGCCCCGATACTTACAGGGAGTTGTTTAAATCTTACTATAAAAAAATAAATGATTTTATTCATGAAAATACTTCATGCAAAACTTTTGTT
>JACVJB010000133.1 GCA_015711775.1 Actinomycetota bacterium
ACATGATTTTTACTGAAAAGTATGACATGATACTGCCTTCCTTTTTCGGGCTTCTTGGTTTTGTAATGCCAATTGCAGGCGCCGCAGGCATAGTATTTTTATTTAATAGCCCGTTGCCCTTTCTGCTGAAGCTAATAAGCTATCTGCTGTTTATGGAGCTTATCATTGTTTTTATAATGATGGAATATCTTTCAGCAGTAAAGGATTACATGAAAATTGTCAAAAGCTTTTTGGCAGGCATAGTGCTGATTGTAGCACTTTCTTTTGTTTTCATAAAATATACGAATATTGAAACTGTGCCTGCAATGCTTATTGCTCTTGTTGCAGGATTTACATTAATAATTGCATATCTTTTTGCATACATTATAAAGTTTTACGGAAAATCTTCAGGCAGATATTTTAATTTTCTTGAGTACTTTGATAAATATTCTTCACTGTTTTTTGCTGGAATATTTTATACGCTTGGGCTCTATGTGCATAATTTTATATTCTGGACAAGTGAACTCGGAGTTAAAATTGGCCAGACTTATGTATATGCTCCTGTTTATGATGTTCCTACTTTTTATGCTTTTCTTTCAATAATGCCCTCCATGGTGCTTTTTGTCGTTTCCGTTGAGACATCATTTTATGACAGATATAAAGCATATTATGCTTTAATTACAGGTAAAGGCAATTTTAAGGATATTGAAAACGCAAGAAAGGAAATGACAAGGGTGCTTTGGTCAGAAATAAGGAATATAATGGAACTGCAGTTATTTTTCACCCTTGTTTTCATTGCTGCAGGCTCATATATACTCCCAAGGCTGGGACTGACCCAGCTTTCAATTGATATTTTTAATCTGCTTGCGCTTGGCGGATTTATGGCTATAGTTATGATGATAATAATGCTATTACTTCTTTATTTTGAAGACAGGAAGGGCGCAGTGTTTGTTGCGGCCACTTTTCTTGCAAGCAATATTATCTTTACATGGTTCACCATGTATTATTCAGAAAGTGTTTACGGGCTTGGTTTTTTTGCGGCCTCTCTTCTTTCACTTGCTGTTGCTTTAATTGAAATGCTGGTTTATTTGAAGAATATCAATTATCATACATTTTGCGGCCAGCCGGTTATCTTCAGGGAAAAAACAGGAATGTTCGGAAAGCTCATACTTGCCTTTACTCCAAAAAGAGACAGGACTGCCGGCAAAGAAGCATAAGCAACAATATTTTATTTACCCCAGAAAATGCGCGCGGCTGCAGATAGCGCAGAGAGGTTTAACATGTAAGCAAGAGATATTTCACAGTGCACTGCAAATCCGCAGTAAGCGCATATGGCTTTATCAACTTTGTTTTTAAGATAGCATCCAAAGCTAATGCTTCCAGTTTTGTCAACACTGCAGACAAGAAAGTCGGCGCAGCGCCATTTGCTGCGCAACATTTTCATAAAGCATGCCCGCGAATTAAGAACCCGGTATCCGTTTTTTTTAAGTTTTATCAGCTTTTTTAAAACTATATCTTTCTCCTTATCCGACAGCATTACATCAGCAACATTTTTATAGGGGTAAAAAAACTGTACTGTGATGCCGTATACCTTATCATTTAAAAATTTTACGAGTTTTTCTATTTCATGAGCGTTTATTTTTGATATGCATATATTTGCAATAATTTTGAATTTTCCTTTATGGGATTTTAGGTTCTTTATCAGGCGGTCAAAGCTTTTGCCTCTGATACTGTCGTGAGTACTGCCTGTGCCGTCAATACTTACAAACACAATGTCAGCATTGCTTTTCGCGACATCAAGATTAATTGTGCCATTGGTGGTTACGCCACAATAATAAAACAGCCTTTTTGCATATTTCAAAACATCGGATATATTTTTTCCCGATTTTTCATCTTTCCATAAAAGCGGTTCCCCGCCTTCAAAAATAACAATTTTTACGCCCTTTTTATTCAGCTCTTCAAGTATTGCGCAGACTTTATTAAAATCCATTTCACTGCAGGCGTCCTCCCTCCAGAAAGGGCAATGACTGCATTTAAGATTGCATTTGCCTGTTATCTTAAAACTGCATAAAAGAGGTGACCTGTGGCGCGGAGAAAAACCGCTTTTAATCCTGTAAAATGCAAAATAAAAAAATTGCTCAAATTTTGAAAATCCTGTTTTTTTATTATGTGCGTATGCCATTTATTTTTACTGTTTTTTTGTTCAATAAGTGATATAAATTTGTTAAAATATCAAAAGGGCTACAATAATTATGCTCCGGTAATTACTGGAAATCAAGGAAATCAGGGGGACGGTTCTCTTCTTTATGCAGTTTTGTGCCCTGAAAAAAGTGAAAGGAATAGCCGTAAAATGAGTTTTATTGAAAACCTTAAAAACTTTTTAGCCCCGCCTGTAAAATCCGGCAGTGGAAATTTCATTACTTTAAACATAATGTGTAACAGATGTAAAGAGAATATAAAAGTTAATCTCAGAAGGACCAGTGATATATCAAGAGTTTATGGCGGCCATGACAGCCCTTCCGGAGCTTCATTTTTTGTACGAAAAGAGATACTTGGCAATAAATGCAATAATCTTATTTATTTTAAAGGTTATTTTGATGAAAATTTAAACCTCATTTCAAGCGATATAACGGGCGGAAAAATAGTTGACTGAAAAAGAGAAAAACTTAAGTGTTATTGTACTTGCTGCCGGCATGGGCAAGAGAATGAAATCAGACAGGCCAAAAGTTCTTCATGAAATATGCTTTAAACCTGTGCTGTATTATATTCTCAGTGCCGTTTACAAACTGAATCCAAAAAATGTCTATGTTGTCGTCGGGTTTAAAGGCGATGAAGTAATTGCTTATCTTGATAAAAATTTTACAGACGCTGTGCCTGTTTATCAAAAGATGCAGCTTGGAACAGCAGATGCTGTTGCTTCTGCAGTAGTTTATAGAAAAGATTTTGCGCATAACTGTCTTGTGCTTACAGGAGATACCCCTCTTATAACTGAAGAAATTCTTATTGAAATTGTAAACCATAAATTAAATTCAGGTTGCCATATGGTTGCTGCTTCATCAATAGTTAAAAATCCTTACGGATACGGGCGCATAATAAGAGACAAAAACGGCTCTTTTTTAAGAATAGCAGAGGAAGCGGATGCAAATGAGAGCGAAAAAGATATTTGCGAAATAAATTCATCAATTTATTGTTTTGAAACTGGCCTTCTTTTCAAATATCTTAAAGAAATAAAGCCAAATAATTCCCAGAATGAGTTTTATCTTACTGATATAGTTGAAAGATTTATAGCCAGAAAAAACAGGGTTGAAGTTTTTACTCTCAAAGACAGCAGCATAGCAGAAGGTTTTAACGATATGATTCAGCTTGCCTGCATTGAAAAGCAGATGCAGTCAAGGATTAATTCGAAACACATGCTTTCAGGTGTAAGGCTAAGAGATCCGTTAACAATATTTATTGACCCTGAGGCGCATATACTAAATAATACAACTATTGAGCCGCACTGCTTTATACAGGGAAGTACAGATATAGGCCGTGACTGCATAATAGGCCCTTTCACACAGATTGAAAACAGCACGATTGGAAACGGTACAGTTATAAATAAATCCGTTGTCACTGATTCTATTATAGGCAAAGGCAATAATATCGGGCCAAACAGCTACATTAGGCCAGGCACAATTACACATGAAAATGTAAAAATTGGAGCATGCTGTGAAATAAAGAAATCTGTTATAGGTAAAAACAGCAAAGTTCCCCACCTCAGTTATATAGGGGATGCTGAAATAGGCGAAGATGTGAATGTGGGCGCAGCAACTGTAACATGCAATTATGATGGATTTTTTAAAAATAAAACCGTGATCCAAGACGGGGTGTTTATCGGTTCTGATACAATGCTGGTGGCGCCGGTTGCAGTCGGAAAAGGCGCAATTACTGCTGCCGGCTCAGTAATCACTCAGAATGTACCGCCCCACAGTCTTGCAATTGAAAGAAACCGCCAGGAAAATATTGAAAACGGCGCAGTAAAATTTAGAAATAATAAAGAAAAAATTAAGAAAGATAAAAAATAATTTAAATTTTTGTAATTTTCATAAGGAATAATAATTTAAAAAATCTCTCACTTCAGATCGAAAGCTTAAAACGGCTTGGTTTGAATAATATTGCCGCAGTAAGCGGAGAAAGAAGATACAGAAAAAGGGAAGAAAAGACAAAAGAGCGATACATTGATTCCGTCAACGCTTTAGAATCCTTATCGGCTGATAAGGATTTATTTTGCGGTGCAGTTGTCAATCCGTTCAAATATACTCCGGAAGAATCTTATATGCAATATTATAAACTGATGAAAAAAATCAGATGCGGAGCACAGTTTATATCCGTTCAGGCTGGCTGGGATATGAAAAAGCTGCAGGAAGTGAGATGGTTTTTGGAAGTACTGCCTGAAACAGTGGCGGCATGGTTTGAGCGAAGAGGTCATCGCTTTTCACCCGGAGCGCAG
>JACVJB010000134.1 GCA_015711775.1 Actinomycetota bacterium
CCTGAAAAATTCTTAAAACAATGCATATTACTCAGTGTAAATAAAGATATGCTTCCATTATTTGAAAAAAAATCTGTTTACTTAAAGCATTTTAAGCAAAAACAAATAGTGGATTACCTCTTAAGGCAAGGTAGAACCGGAAAGAAATTAATGCTTGAAAATAATAATTTTTCTCCTTCAAGCCTTTCAAGTTTAATAAAGTCAGGGTTCATAATTGAAGAAAAGGTAAGAGAAACAGAATTTACCGTTCCTTTTAATCATACAGGCATAACCTTTAAGGGCGCAGCTAATCTTTTTAATAAAGATATTACCGAAACTTCCTGTTCCAGCGTAAAAACTGATATTAAAAAGCTAAGGCATGTTATTGAAAGAATGAAAAATGATATTGACAACAGGAAAAACAGAGGATATCTTTTCAGTAATTTTTCTCAAAGCGAGAAAATTAATATTATTTTAACTCTCTGCAATTACTGTCTGAAAGATTTAAAAAAAATGCTGGTTCTTGTGCCGGAATCTGCAGGTGCAAAAGAAATTGCCGGCATTCTGGGCAAAGGACTTGAAGGTAAATATTGCGTTTATACATCAGATAAAAACATAAGTGACAGATATGGATGCTGGTATGATATTGCAAAAAGCCAATATAGTCTGGTTATAGGCACAAGATCTGCTGTTTTTCTTCCTTTTTATAACCCGGATATAATAATACTTGACGAGGAACATGATTCTTCTTATAAAGATAGCTCGATAATGCGTTATAATACGCAGGATGTAGTTTTAAAGCTTGCTGCTATTTTAAAGATACCTGTATTATTTTTCAGTAATTGCCCGTCAATTAAAAGCATGTTTTTATTCAGCAACAGGGCAGGCTATTGTGTAATTATGCCAAAAAAAAATACATCAAAAACCGGAGCAAAAAAGACGGCAGTGGACCTTAAAAAAATTGACAGTTTCAGAGATGATATTGTAATTACCAGGGAACTTTTCAGCAAAATTAAAGAATCCTCTGATAAAGGATATAATTGTCTTTTATTTGCTTCAAGGCGTGGAATGAGCAGTTTTATTACTTGCAGGGAGTGTGGTTTTGTTCCAAAATGCCCTTCATGTGAAATATCATATACTTTTCACAGCGATAAAAAAATACTCATGTGCCATCACTGTTTAAGAACTGAGGAATTCTCCGGTTCCTGCAAGCGCTGCGGGAGCAGGAGTATTATATATAAAAATAATGGAATAGAAAATATTGAAAAAAAGCTAAAAAAAAGATTTCCGGATGTGCCTGTGCTAAGGATCGACTCAGATATTTCTAAAGATAACTGCGACAGCAGTATTATTTACAAAAAAACAATAGAAAAATCCCCTACAATATTTCTTGGAACAAGAAAAATACTGAACCAGGTTCCCGAAGAAACATTTGCCCTTTGTGCAATAATTGATTTTGACGGTCTTATGCAAATGCCGGATTTTCATACAAATGAAAGAGCTTTACAGACGCTTTATAAGCTGGAATCTGCTTTAAAAAAAGATATTGACTCATATTTTATTATACAGTCTTTTAACACTGATTATTCTGTATTAAAATGCTTTATAAACAATGATTATGATAAATTTTATAATATGGAACTGGCAGGCAGAAAAGAGCTAAGCTATCCGCCTTTTTTAAATATTATAAACATTATATTATCCGGTAAGGACGAAAAGGCTATAGTCAAAGAAGCCGATAAACTATTTGCTGAAATTGAAAAATTAAAAAACCCGGAAAAAATAATTCTTGGCCCTGCGCCCAGCCCTTATTCAAAAATAAATATGAACTACAGGTGGCATTTGCTTATAAAAACAAATGATATAATAAGATTCAATATAAAATTTGCAAAAATAATGAGGAGTTTTAACAGAGACGCTAAAGTCAAAATTATAACAGATGTTGATCCGGTATGGATTTTATGATGAGTTTTATTGTACTATTATGCTGATATTATTATTGAAAGAGTATAAATATTATGGCGATCCGCAAAATAAGGAAAATCGGCGACCCTGTGCTCAGGGAAAAAAGTAAAACAGTTGAAGTTATAGACAAATCCCTGTTTTCACTTGTTGAAGACATGATTGATACTGTTTCAGATGAAGATGTGGCAGGCGTGGGTCTTGCAGCTCCCCAGATAGGCATTTTAAAAAGAGTTATAGTTGTATTTACAGGTGAGAAATTTGAAACATTTATCAACCCTGAAATTGCTGTTCTTGATAAAAAGATGATACAGGAAGAGGAAGGCTGCCTTAGCGTGTATTCTGTTAAAACTTCTGTAAGCAGGCCAAAAAAAATTCTTTTTAAAGCCACTGATTTGAAAAACAAATCTGTAACAATTGAAGCCGAGGATATAGCTGCAAGAATTTTTTTGCATGAAGTTGACCATTTAAACGGGATCTTATTTATAGATCACTTGAAACCTTCTGACAGAAAAGAATTTTTAGCAAAAATTAACAGGAATAATATTTTTTGAAAGTCCTATTTTTTGGTTCATCAGATTTTTCAGTGCCATTTATAGAAACTATACATAAATCAAAACATTCTATAGTTCTTGCAGTGACAAATCCTGATGCAAAAACAGGTAGAGGGAAAAAAAATAATCCAAATCCGGTTAAGCTTGCAGCTTTAGATCTTGGAATAAAATATTATGAGCTTGATAAATTTGATAATTTTAGCATAGACTTAATAAAAAACTGCGCTTTTGATATAATTGTATCAGTTTCTTACGGAAAAATAATACCTTCACAGATTCTTGATATTTCCGGTATTAAAACGGTAAACGTACATCCCTCCATTCTGCCTAAATACAGAGGTCCTTCGCCAATTGTCACTGCGCTTTTAAACGGTGAAAAAAGTATTGGGATAAGTCTTATAAAAATAAATAAAACTCTGGATACCGGCGATATTTATGAATTAAAAAAAATACCTGTATCAACTGAAGACAATTACAGCACTATAGAGATAAAAATTATAAATACCGCAACATCGATGCTTTCTGAGTTTTTGGACAGGGCTGAAAATAATAACTTAAGTGCTTTTCCGCAATCCGGAATCGGTGTTTCTTATACAAAGATATTTACAAAAAAAGATACAATTATTGATTGGAATGATAACAGCCAAAACATATTTAACAGGATAAGGGCATTTAGCAACAGGCCCGGATGCGTTTCATTATTTAAAGGAAGAACTGTAAAAATTCTGAAGGCAAAAATACATGATGAAGAAATTGCAGAAAAAACAAAAATTTATAAGCCCGGCGAAGTTGTATTTGCAGAAAAAACAGGGCTTATTATTAAATGCGGCAAAAAATTGCCAGACTTTATCAGCATAGAACTCATACAGCCCCAGGATAAAAAAATAATGAGTTTCCGGGATTTTATAAACGGGTACAGAGTAAAAGCCGGAGATTTATTTGGATAATAAAAAAACCTGGTCCGGGATGTCTTGCTTATAAAATGCTCAAGGCTAATTATTTCCGTAAATTACCGTTAAAAAATAAGACTGGCGCGATAAGTTCCTGTGTGGATGGTAAAATATTTCCGGGATATGCATGATAAAGAAACTGCAGAGAAAGTATTTTCAGCATTTAATTTAGAGCCTTCATATATGAACTTGCAAAAAGAAACAGTAAAAATGCATACTTTTAAAACCGGAAATTCCGGAAGCGCACAAAAGTTAGATAATCTTTTTAACTTTCCCGGCTTTAAGGCATTGAGTGCAGATATTTAAATTCTGTACTTTTCCATTAAATTCAACTTTTGTTTTGACAATATTAGGCTTGAAAATCCTTCTTGTTTTTTTATGTGAGTGGCTTACATTATTACCAAAACTTGGCTGTTTTCCACATACAGCGCATATATTTGACATTGTTTCTCCTATTTTAGAGATAAATATTGTTAAATAAACTATACATACGATTAATGCTTCAAAAAAATAAAAATCCGTGAAAATATGAAATATGTATTTTTACAGTTTTTAAGTCTTTAATACGGAAGGTATATTAGCATTTTATTTTTTTAATTACAAGAAATCCTTTATCAGCTTGAATTTATTTTCTTTTATAATCATTTAAAAAAAAATTTATATATTTTTATTCAGGAAACAAAAAGTATCTTAAATAGTCTATAATGAGTAGAAAAAATATTTATATATTTCAGGGGAATAAAATGATTGAGAAATTAGATAATGAAGTTGTAAAAAAAATAATTGAAATAATTGTAACAAACTTTAAAGAAAATGAATCAAAAATTAATAATCTCAATGTCTTTCCTGTCCCGGATGGAGATACTGGTACAAACATGCTTTTAACATTAAAATCGGTGCAACAGGAATTAGATTCACTTGAAAGATTTAATTTTAAAACCATTGGAGAAAAAATATCCTACGGTGCGCTTATGGGGGCAAGGGGAAACTCAGGCGTCATATTGTCCCAAATACTTA
>JACVJB010000135.1 GCA_015711775.1 Actinomycetota bacterium
CTGCTTTAACTGGAGCTTCACCTGGTCTGCCTGTAATATCTTCAGCCACTGCTTCAGTTAAAATCGCTGAAGCTCCACCCACATTTACTGGCGCTAAAATTACAGGAGTAGCAAAAGTGGGCGTTAAGCTTACTGCATCAGGCATAGGATATAAGGATATAAATAGTGACATACAGGACGTACCGCTTTACCAGTGGATGATATCTGATAGCATAGACGGAAAATATACTGACATTGAAGGTGCCACAGGAAATACCTATATACCAGGCCCAGGTGACCTGGATAAATACATTAAGATTGAAGTCACGCCAACTGCAAAAACGGGCAAATCTCCCGGTGAGCCAGTTATAAGTGAACCAACATTTGCAGTTAAAATCGCTGAAGCTCCACCCACATTTACTGGCGCTAAAATTACAGGAGTAGCAAAAGTGGGCGTTAGGCTTACTGCATCAGGCATTGGTTACAGTGATATTAATGGTGATAATCAAGCAACCCCGCTTTACCAGTGGGTTATATCTGATTCCCAGGACGGGCCCTACACTGATATTTCTGGAGCAAGAAGCAGCACTTATACGCCAAAGGAAGAAGATTTCGGCCGCTATATAAGGGTTAGTGTTACTCCAAGGGCATTAACAGGAGCATCTCCAGGGGAGCCAGTCTTCAGTGATCCTACAGAAGCTGTCCTTGCAGTAGAAAAACCCCCGGCATACGAGAATGCTGTAATTAGTGGAACAGCAAAAGTTGGCGAGACATTAACAGCAAAAGGAACTGGATACAGCGACATAAATGGTGATGCTGAAAGTACCCCGCTTTACCAGTGGATGATTTCTGATATTAAAAGCGGACAGTATAATGATATTTATGGAGCAAGAAGCAGCACTTATATGCCAAAAGATGTAAATCTGGGTAAGTATATAATAGTTAAGATTACTCCAAGGGCAAAGACAGGAGCATATACCGGGGAGCCAGTCTACAGTGAGCCTACAGAAGCTATCCTTGCAGTAGAAACTCCCCCGTCATACGAGAATGCTGTAATTAGTGGAACAGCAAAAGTTGGCGAGACATTAACAGCAAAAGGAACTGGATACAGCGACATAAATGGTGATGCTGAAAGTACCCCGCTTTACCAGTGGATGATAAGCAAGACTCAAAACGGCACATATATAAATATAAATGGCGCATCATCAAGTGAATATGTGCCGGCAACTGCAGATCTCGGCAAATTCATAAAAGTAAAAATTACACCAACTGCTATAACAGGAAAATCTCCTGGAACCCCTGTTATAAGCGCAGCCACTACACAAGTTTTAGCCTCTACAGAAAAACCCCCGGCATACGAGAATGCTGTAATTAGTGGAACAGCAAAAGTTGGCGAGACATTAACTGCAAAAGGAAACGGATACAGCGACATAAATGGTGATGCTGAAAGTACCCCGCTTTACCAGTGGATGATAAGCGATTTGCCTGATGGAGATTATACCAAAATACCAGGCGCCACTGATAATACATACACTCCTTTACCGGAAGATGAAGGTAAATATATTATAGTTGAAATAATACCAGCAGCATTAACCGGGCAGTCACCGGGAACACCAGTTTTAAGTGATTTTACTGATGCTGTTAAACCTGCACTAGTAAAACCCTCAATTGTTATAAATTCAGCGGTACAGCAGGGCGCTTCAAGTGAAGTTATAATTAGTTATGATCTTTCTGGGGCAAATGAAGAACTGAAAATAAGCCTTGAAGTTTTTGATGATAATGAAAAAGCAAGCGTAGTTGCCCAGCAGAGCCTGACTGGCGATATTGGCCAGGGGATAATGCCCGGTAAAGACAAAAATATTACCTGGGATGCCAGTCAATATTTTGAAGAAACAGAAATTGCAAATCTGCAGATAAGACTTATTGCAGAAGGCAGGGGCCAGAACTTAAGTGATTATGCCTACGCATCATTGGCTTTGGATACAAGCGCGCCTGAAGGACTTGGAAATTTCTCAGGCGTAAATTCGGCTGTATCATCCATATTATGGTCATGGACCCCTGTTAATTCAGAAGCAAATTTCAAATATTACAGGATTCTATACAGCAGCAATATTACAGATGTGGAAAATGAAACAGCTGATGCGCAGGTATGGGATATTAATGATGACGCAACACTGGCAGATATGGAAACTGCATTTACAGTGATAAACGGCCTTGCAGAAGCCACTACATATTATGCAAAAATATATGCTTATGATAATTATGGAAACAAATCAGCTTCCGGGATCTCCCAATTTGATACCGGAAAAAGCAATAGCGTAACTCCTGGTGACCCAATAATAAACGATCCCGATAACAATGGAAATTCCCCGGGCATTTTTATTTCAGGCATAGCACAGGAGGGCAGCTCAATAGACCTTTATGTTGATGGAGAAATAATGTTTGAAGGATTTGCAGAGGCGAAAGAAGACGGAAGGTTTGAAGGCACTGTTGTTATTGAAGAAGGCCAGCACCAAATATGCGCAGTTGCGGTAGATAATAATGGAAATCCCGGCAGTATGTCTAATGCTATTGTCGTAAATATTGAAGGGAAAAACCAGTTAGGGCAAAATCCAGGAAAAACTTCAAAGACAGGCACAGGTGCAGTTTCTGAAGATGTTTTCCAGGCAAAAGAGTCAGCAATACTTCAAAGACCACAGATAATTGAGGTAAAAGGCACAAACAGGGATAATATAATAAGAATTACAGGAAAAGGAATCCCTAATTCAGAGGTTGTTATTTTCATACACTCTGAACAGGTACTGGTTTACAGGGAAAGTGTAGATCAAAATGGCGACTGGGTCCTTAACCATTCGCAGGATTTTGTGGAACTTTCTGAAGGTTACCATGAGGTATACGCTATCACACTGGATGCAAATAGCCAGGTAAAAAGCAGCATAAGCGAGACAAGAAAATTCCAGGTTGAAGTTAACCGTCTTGCAATAATACTGTCATATTTTGATTTGCCCACAACGCTGCTCACAATATTTGTACTTCTTGCAGGGATTGCAGTATTTTATATATGGAGATTGAGGGATAACAGGGCCAGGAGGAGAAAGAACAGGGCTTGATAAATAATTTATAAGTTTCGAAAGAATTTCTGATAAATATAAAAGATTTGTAATTAAAAAAGTAGCACTAAAGATTTTAATATTAAATTAAGAGGTAAACACTGGAAAAGTCAAAAGAGTTCCTGGAGACATTATTTGAATATGCTCCGACAAGCTATTATATAAGTGATTTAAAAGGAAATTTCCTGGACGGCAATATTGCTGCAGAAAAACTGACTGGCTATAAAAAAGATGAATTAGTAGGCAGCAATTTTTTAAAGCTTAATTTGCTTCAGAAAAAAGATATTTCAAAAGCTGCAAAGCTACTGGCAAAAAACCTTATTGGTAAGTCTACTGGACCTGATGAGTTTACTCTTGTAAGAAAAGACGGAAGCGAGGTTATTGCAGAAATAAGCACCCATCCTGTAAAAGTGGGGCGGATTACTTATGTGCTTGGAGTTGCCAGTGATATAACTGAGCTTAAAAAAACTCAGGAAAATCTGCGAATTGCAAAAATAGAGGCAGATAATTCCGCCTTAAAGGCTATAGAATCTGATAGGTCAAAAAGCCAGTTTCTTGCAAATATGAGCCATGAAATAAGGACCCCTATGAATGCAATCCTGGGATTTTCTGAGTTATTAAAAGAAAATCTAAAGGATCCCAGTTATATAAGATATGTAGATATTATATTATCCAGTGGAAAAACCCTGCTTGAATTGATTAATGATATACTGGATTTATCAAAAATTGAAGCAGATAAACTTGAGATAAAACTTGGACCCGTAAATCCAAAGGAATTGTTTAATGATATTGCAAAAATATTTTCATCAAAAATAGAATCAAAAGGCCTGGAATTTGTTACAAAAATAGACGAAAGCCTGCCGAGCTCAATCTTAATTGATGAAGTCAGGGTAAGGCAGGTTCTCTTTAACCTTGTCGGAAATGCTGTCAAGTTCACTTCCGACGGTTTTATTGAGCTTGCTGTTGGGGGACGGTTCTATAATGATAGAAGTAAAATAGACTTAATCTTTACTGTGAAAGACACAGGAATAGGTATTTCAAAACAGGATCTAGAAATTATTTTTGATGCTTTCCGCCAGAGTGCTGCCCATGATACAAAAAAATACGGAGGTACCGGTCTCGGGCTTACAATAACAAAAAGACTCGTAGAACTCATGGGAGGCAGTATAGATGTTGATAGTACTAAAGGGAAGGGGAGCATTTTTAAAGTCCTAATTAAAAATGTCGCAATTGCCACTGTTGAAAGCGGCTATGGTTTGGATTCTGATTCAATTTTAAATGTTAAATTTAAAAACCAGAAAGCCCTTCTTGCAGATGATGTAGAGTCAAACAGGCTTCTACTACATAAGATACTCTGTTTGTATAA
>JACVJB010000136.1 GCA_015711775.1 Actinomycetota bacterium
CAAGTATTTTGTTTAAGTGTGCGTAAACTGTCATATATCCAAACCCATGGTGTACAATTATTTCATTTCCGAAACCTTTGTTCCTGCCGGCAAAAACAACAACCCCTGAAGCTGCAGCATTAATTGTTCCACCGACATTATTTGCAATATCAATACCGCCGTGATAATGGCCCCTGCCCCTGTATTCGTGGAATACGCTTGAAAGAATTCCCTGCGCCGGCCAGATTGATGGAGTATGGTCCAACAGGTAGATATGGTCCTCCATATGCTGCTTGTCCTGGGAAAGCTTAGCTGAAATATCCGGGGCTTTTGCAATAAGATCATCGAGTATTTTATTTATACTGTCAAGATCTTCAGCGTCAGAAAAATCATAATAAAAAATTTCTCCCGTATCATTTTTAATATCTATATCAGCATTCAAATCTGTAGCATAAATTGCTATATCGCTCTCGTAACCGCCTTTACCTGTAATATCCCTTACCATTTTGTCAAGGTCTTCAACCTGGGCAAGATAATCTTCCAGCAGCTTTGTTTTTGCTTTGATTTCATTTGACTTGCTCTCAAGATTTGCTATCTCCACAGCTTTATAGCTGACTTTTTCCTGCAGCCTGTCCAGTTCCGCTATTTTATTGCCGAGTTCGTTTTTTACAAGATATATATTTGCAATAAGAGTGAGTATTGAAATCATTACTATGCTTATAAATATGAATGCAAAACGAAGCCAGTTGTAATGGATTTTAAGGCTCCACACTCGACTGTCCGCATCGGAGTGAACAAGTATGGTATAATATTTTTCCTTTTTTTCTACATTCATACTTTATAATTTAAGCCGTATAATTACCGCAAACTAAATAATATTGAGAAAATTATATACAAATATATAAATAAATCAACCCTTGCAAGCGTAGCGAAATCCTATAAGATAAAAGGATATAAAATACAGTTGCTGCAAGCAGCGTGCCAAAACCGGGCGGCTAAACTGGAATAAATCATTATAAACAGGCCCCCGGGCCTTTAAAATTATAATATAAATGGTATTAAAGCTTTTCGTTTTTTCGGATAACCAGGAAAATTTTTCTGGTACCATTTATGGTTTGCAACCGCCCTTGGAGCAAGGTTTGCTATGGTAAAAACTGCAAAAGCAAGACCTGGCAGGCTCCAGGTGGCAATTGCCCAACCTGCCCATTCGATAATTTCCCCAAAATAGTTGGGGCTTGATATATACTTGAAGAATCCGCCAAAAGGTATTTTATAAACATTGCCCTCTCCCTTTTTTCTGAGGTTTCTCAAAATATAATCAGAATAAAGGTTAATTGCAAATCCGGCAAAAAAGATAATTGAACCGGCAATAAAACGGATATCTGCCAACCAGCCTATATCATAAACTGGCGCAAAATAAAAAAGATATCTTCCGTTAAGATAACCGTTTAAGGTATTAAACAATATTGAAAACAGGACAACAAGCACAGGAAAAGTGTTTTTTTTGCTTTTTAAAAGCAGGGAATATATGAAAGTCCTCTGAAAATAGTGAATGGACCACATGCATATAAATATTATTGCAACTATACTGTCTTTTTTATTGCCGGCAAAAAAATATAGGAGTATGACAAAAAAGGCAGGGCACTCCATTATAAACCATGCAATCTTGGGATTTATCCTTATTCCCCATCCCCTGCTTGTAAATCTGCCATAAGGCGCATTAATAAAAAAAAGAACCACAAATACAAGAACTGAAATGACAAATAATGATATTAGAAGAATGTTATAAATTATTTTTTCCAAAATTATACTTAAGTTATACAGTTATTTTATAATTATTTGGCCTTTAAAAGATTTAAATGTGATTATAATTGATATCACAAACTAAAAAAAGGTTTATAAGCCCAATAATTTAATTGCCACATTTTTTTTAATCTGCAATAATTAAGGTAATTTCAATTTATTAATCCGGATTTAATCTTTTAGCATATGGAAAATAATAATACGTATAGTAGCATATTTATAAGTAATGATCAGCTTAAGTTCCGGAAACCGATGCCCGTTGCGGACCGGACTTACTTTGTATTTAATGATTTAAATAAGGGTCAGGTAAGGCAGGGCAGCTTTATCCTCAGAAATCTTGGAGGCCCTTACAAACGGATGGAAATTACAGTGCCTGATGGCCAAAAATTTGTAGAAATAACAAGATTAGAGCCCTTAAACCAAAACCAGGCTGAAAAACTGCCTCTCTGCATAACTTTTTCGGCAAAAGCGCTGGACTGGAGCAGGCGCTATTCAAATACAATAGTATTAAAACTGGATGATACTGACGAGAGAGTTCTCATTGAGCTTGATACGCGCACAAAACCCGTAAATGATTTTGCAAAAATATTTGCCGCTCCTGAGATAAAAAAAATGACCGCTCTTATTGAAAGGCTGGAAAAATCCACAACCGCTGAAATTGCTGTAGTAACTACTGACACACTTGAAGGAAAAACTATCGAAAAGTACTCATTCGACCTCTTTAATGAATGGGGCATAGGTAAGGAAAGTATTGATAACGGAATACTTTTCTTAATTGATCCCGCAGATCGCCGCTACAGGATTGAGATCGGACGGGGTCTTGAAAAGTTGTTTTCAGAAGAATTCATGCACAAGCTTTTTACTGACTATGCATCCAGGTATTTTAGTGAAAACAAATTCTTTAAAGGCACCTACCTTATACTCAGCGAACTGTTTGCAGAAATTTACAGAGCAAGTAAAAATAAGTAAGGCTCAATATAGCAGTGCTGTTTGTTTTTTAAAAAAATTGTAGTCTTTATAATTATTAAAATATTTTTTAAAATTATAATATGTCCAAATAATATTTATTGGAAGGCTCAAACTTTACAACTGGCATAAGAACAAATGCACCCTCAATAAAAGACAGGGTTTTAAATTATAGCCGCATACTTATAAGCCTTGTTCTTTTAGCTTTTATCGTATTAAAAAATTATAAAAATATTGATGAGATTTACGGGTTGCTTACCGGTACAGTTTCCCTATTTATCGTATTTGCGCTTGTAACCCATCTTTTTATGCTTTTTATTGAAACGCTTCGCTGGCATGTCCTTCTTTGCGCACAGGGACAAAGGGTAAGCATTGCATATCTATTACAGTCAATGATGATAGGGTATTTTTATAATAACCTTCTTCCCTCAAATATCGGTGGTGATTTTTTCAGGATTTATGATATTGCAAAAAACAGGGACGTACCAGTTGAAAAAAGCGCATCGGCAGTTTTTATTGAAAGGTTCTTAGGACTTATAACCATTACAATATTTTTTGCAGCAACCTCTTTTTCAATTTACAAATTATTAAAAAATTTTGTGATTACAGTTACAGTTTTCCTTGCCATAGCATTTGTACTTTTTATTTTACTCTCAAAACCCCAGCTTTTTAAAATAGACAGGATTTTTATGAAATTCAGAAAATTTGAAAAAGCATGGCTGAAAGTAAAAGAGTTCAGCAATGCGGTTAGCAGTTATAAAAATAAGCTGCCTACCCTTTTTTTTGGACTTTTTTTAAACATAACTGCACAGATGCTGTTTACTGTAATTTTTTATTTTATATCAATAGCTCTAAAGCTTAATGTGAGTTTTTTAACTTATATATTTATGGTGCCGGTAATATTTGTAATAATAGGTATACCGATTTCAATTGGCGGCCTTGGAGTAAGGGAAAATGTTATTGTATTTTTGCTTCTGGCAGTAGGAGTACAGAATGAAAAAGCTGTTGTTTTTTCCCTTGCAGTTTTATTTATACATATTTTTAATGCTGCGCTGGGCGGCATAGTTTACCTTATTAAAAATATTTTTTTCGTATCAAATAACATTTCTGACACGTGAGATATGAATTACAAGATCCAACAGTTGGTATTGATTATTTTAGTTTGCTTTACGCAGATTTAAATATTACCCAGACTTGTGCTGATGATCAATCAATTGACGTAATAATCTAACAGCTCGACCAGGGTGAACCCGCCGCGGCGGGCCGTTCGCAGGGTGCGCATGTTGGTCAGTCCCCTTTTCCGCCGTCTTTGCGGAGGCGGGAGCTGACGATGTTGTCGCCGCCGTACACGTTCATGGCCGGGGCGTCCAGCAGGGTCTTGTTCTTCCCGACCGAGATGACGGTGGCGGTGTGGAACCGCAGGCCGGGGTACTGCGCCGGGATGGCAGCCCAGTTGCCTTGCAGGGTCGGCGGGATCACCTGCGCCCAGAAGGCGTTCGCCGTGGCTGCGCCGACGTCCGTGGCCAGGTTGCGGTAGCCGGGCGTCGGCGGGGCGTTCTTCTTCGGGTAGAACGGGTCGATCGCGCCGCCGGCGTTCACGTACGGCGAGGCGTCCAGTTCGCCGTTGTCGCCGCCGAAGGCCAGCCGGCTGAAGTACACCGGCTGGCCGTAGGCGTCGAGGAACACTTTCAGGCCGG
>JACVJB010000137.1 GCA_015711775.1 Actinomycetota bacterium
CCAGAAATACATGGCCATACTGGCCCCTTCCGCCGGACTGTTTCTTATACTTGTATTCTGTTTTAGCATCTTTTTTAATGGTCTCTTTATATGCAACACCAGGAGTAGTCATCGTAACGTCTATATCAAACTTTTCCTTAAGATTTTCCTTTACTATTGAAAGATGCAAATCTCCCATTCCCCATACAATATTCTGATGAACCTCAGTATTCAACTCTGTCTTAAGAGTGGGGTCCTCTTCAACAAGCTTAGAAATGCCCATGCTTATTTTTTCCTCATCGCCTTTACTTACCGGGAGTATAGCCCTTGGAAGGGTTGGCTGGGGGTAAATGATTTTTTTCATTTCCAACGGCTTATCGGAAGCTGAAATTGTATCGTCATTAGAAATATCCAGTATTTTTGACACCGCAACTATATCTCCGCATGTGGCTTCGCTTACGTCCGACTGCTCCTTTCCCTGCAGCTTAAAAAGATTTGTGAATTTATGAACGCTTTTTGAGCCGGAAACATAATAGGCTGAGCCTGTCTTAACTGTTCCGCTGAAAATCCTGAATATTGACATCTTACCTATATAAGGATCTGCAGTTGTTTTAAAAACATATGCAAGGGCGGGTCCGTCAGGCGATGGTTTAATTTCAATCTCTGTATCTTTTCCTGCTTCTTTAACTTTTAATGGCGCAATTTCAAGAGGTGAGGGCATCAGGCTGTTTATATAATCCATAAGTATATCCACGCCACAGTTCCTGCCCGAGGAAACAGCAAAAACAGGAATTACCTTGCAGTCAACAACTGCTGATTTAAATATTGAATTAATGCTTGAAGCATCTATTTTTTCACCTTCAAGGTACTTATTTAAAAGTTCATCATTTGTTTCAACTATGGATTCAATGAGACTGTTGTGAAGATTCTGCACTTCATCTTTTTTACCAGCATCCACATCTGCTTTCTGTCCAAGGTGTGAACTGCTGCTGTAATTAAACTGTTTGTTCTGCAAAAGGTCTATTACTGAAGAAAAATTTTCACCTTCTGCAAGCGGAACGGTTATGGGTACAAGGTTAAGCCCGGTTGAATTTTTTATCTCATTTACAGTTGAGAGGAAATTAACATTTTCCTGGTCTATTTTATTAATTACACAAAAAGCAGGCTTTGCATTGTCCTTGAAATATTCAAGTATTTTTTCAGTTGCCGCCTGAATTCCTGATTTTACATCTATTACAAGAAGCACCCCGTCAACAACATTTATTGTTGATAGCGCCTGGGCTATAAAATCCATATAACCCGGGCAGTCAATCATGTTTATTTCATAGTTTTTCCAGTTGTAATGCATCATGCTGGAGCTTAAAGAAAAACCCTTTTTCATTTCAAGCGGGTTGTAGTCAGATACTGTGTTTTTTGACTCAATCTTGCCCAGCCTGTTTACTGTGCCTGAATTAAAAAGAAAACATTCTGCAAGCGAGGTTTTTCCACTCCCGTTTCCTGAAACTATTCCTATGACTTTTTTATTTCCTGATGCGGTGCCAACCATCTATTCCTCCCGAAATACTTGTGATAATCTGATACCTGTTTAAAAAATTATAATAGAAATACAATGCCAAATTAAAAGAAATATACCATAAAAATATAGTTGTGTAAAAATAAATAAGTCATTAAAAAGCTAAATATGATATAATTTACTGTTGTTAATTTGGCAGATTTAACAGAAATTTAAGAAGAAAGGAAAACTTAAATGTTAGCAGCAATACTTATCCCTGTAATTCTTGTTGTGGTGGCAATAGTTATTCTGATTATTGCAGCAATAGCAGTTTATAATGGAATTATAACTTTAAGAAACAGAATTGATAATGCATGGTCGCAGATTGATGTGCAGTTAAGAAAAAGATATGACCTCATACCTAATCTTGTAGAAACTGTAAAAGGATATGCCGCTCATGAAAGAGAAACCCTTGAAAAAGTCATACAGGCACGAGGAATGGGCATCGATGCCAAAACAGTACAGGAGCAGTCAAAAGCTGAAAATATGATCACCAGCACACTCAAAACCCTTTTTGCAGTATCAGAACAGTATCCAAACCTTAAGGCAGACCAGCATTTTACCCAGCTTATGCAGGAGCTTAACGGCATAGAAAGCAATATTGCATTTGCAAGGCAGTTTTATAATGATTCTGTTCTTCAATACAATACAAAGATACAGACTTTTCCCGGAAATATTTTTGCAGGAAGATTTAACTTTACGCCAAGGCAGTACTTTGAAATAGAAGAACCTGCAGCAAGAGGGCCTGTAAAAGTACAATTTTAAATGATATGTTTGAAAATATTGCAAGCAACAGAAGAAAAACTGTATTTATAATAATATTGTTTATTGTATTTATAGCAGCTCTCGGATATGCAGTGGGAATATACATAGATTACAGGTTTGGCATTAGCGGAGCATATTCAATACTTTTTATGATATTTGCCCTTATAATTGCTGTAGCTGTAAGTTTTGGAAGCTATTACTACAGCGATAGGATAGTGCTTGGACTTACAGGCGCAAGGCAGGTAAGCAGACAGGAGGAACCGCGTGTTTACTATATGGTGGAAGGGCTCTCAATTGCAGCCGGTCTTCCCATGCCAAAAGTGTATATTGTGGAAGAAGCCGGCATGAATGCTTTTGCAACAGGAAGAAATCCTCAAAACAGCGCCGTTGCGCTTACAAGGGGGCTTGTAAACAACCTGGATGATTTGGAGCTAAAAGGTGTAATTGCCCATGAGCTTTCTCATATAAAGAATTATGACATACTGCTTGGCGCAATAGTTATTGTACTTGTCGGTATGGTAACAATTATAAGTAATATAATATTGAGAACATTTATTTTCGGGGGAGGAAGAAGGTCCTCATCAAGAAGCTCCGGGGGCGGACTGTTTAATATTATTTTTCTTGCTGCAGGTCTTGTATTGATATTATTATCTCCTATAATTGCAGCAATTATAAGGTTTGCTGTAAGCAGGCAGAGGGAATATCTTGCAGACTCAAACGGGGCCTTAATTACAAGATATCCTGCAGGGCTGTCAAATGCCTTGAAGAAAATAAGCGCATATAGCGAGGTAATGACAGCAAATAATGCAACTGAGCACATGTTTATTGCAAGCCCGTTTGGAAAAAATACTAAAGTAGCATTTTCCGGGCTGTTTAATACTCACCCGCCGGTTGCAGAAAGGATAAAAAGGCTTGAACAGATGTCGCTTAGAATAGGCATAAAAAGCGACAGCGAAATAATATCAGATATGAAATTAAAATAATAAAAGCTTAAAATAGAAGAAAATTATTTACGGGAAGGAATGTTTGAAAAATGGAAAAAGGTACGTTAAGGGTAAAATCAGGTCTTGCCGAAATGCTCAAAGGCGGGGTCATTATGGATGTCACTACTGTAGACCAGGCAAAAATTGCTGAAGAAGCGGGGGCGGTATCTGTCATGGCGCTTGAGCGCGTACCGGCTGATATACGAGCTGCAGGCGGTGTGGCAAGAATGGCTGATCTGGGAGTGATAGAAAAAATCATGAGTGCAGTAACAATTCCAGTTATGGCTAAGTGCAGAATAGGGCATTTTGCAGAAGCCCAGATATTACAGTCGCTTGGAGTGGACTATATAGATGAAAGCGAGGTGCTTACTCCTGCTGATGATAAGTTTCATGTTAATAAGTGGAACTTTACGGTGCCGTTTGTATGCGGCGCGGTAAATCTTGGCGAAGCGCTAAGAAGAATAGGCGAGGGTGCAGCCATGATACGCACAAAAGGTGAGGCCGGAACCGGTGATGTTATTGAGGCTGTAAAACATATGAGGGCCATAAGGGATGGAATTTCAAGGATTGCGTCGCTTCCGTATGAAGAACTAATGGGGACAGCAAAGGAACTTGGCGCGCCCTATGAGCTTGTTGTGTATGTGCATGAAAACAGGAAGCTTCCGGTTGTAAATTTCTCTGCCGGCGGCATATCAACTCCTGCTGATGCCGCCCTTATTATGCAGCTTGGAGCAGAGGGCGTATTTGTTGGTTCAGGCATATTTAAATCTGAAAACCCCCTGAAAATGGCAACAGCAATTGTAGAGGCTACAACCCATTTTCAAGAGCCTGAAGTACTTGTAAAAGTATCCAAAGGGCTGGGCGCTGCAATGGCTGGAATTGACACGGGGAAAATGGACAAAAATGATGCCATTTCCACAAGAGGCTGGTAGCTTTGGCAGTAAAAATTGGCGTGCTTGCCCTGCAGGGCGCTTTCAGGGAACATATTAATTCAATAAAAAAATGCGGCTGCGAAGCTGTTGAAATAAAATTTGCCGATCAGCTTGATAACATTGACGGGCTTATCATCCCCGGCGGAGAAAGCACCACAATGGTTAAACTTATAGAAAAATATAATTTCAGGCCGGCTCTTGACCGGTTTTATAAATACAAAAAG
>JACVJB010000138.1 GCA_015711775.1 Actinomycetota bacterium
CTTAATTCGTTCCAGCTTACTAAAGAATTATCTTGAATAACTTGAGTTTGCTGGCCACCATAGACAAGAAAGCCGTGAGATTGAGGATCAAGGTGTTTTTTCCAGTAAGTAAACCCATCAAAAAAACTTGGGCTATAGGTGGTTGAAGATTTTATTTCGACGGGAATCAGTCTGCCGCCGGTATCAACCACTAGATCCATTTCGTGACCATGGTTGTCGCGATAAAAATATAGTTGGGCTGATTTACCGGTTTCATTAATTTCTTTTTTGAATTCTGAAACAACAAAATTTTCAAAGATACTACCAATCCCGAAATAATTAATCAGTTCTTTGGTTGAGGAGATATTCAGAAGTGAGCAGAGAACCCCAGTATCATAAAAAAATATTTTGGGGGATTTAATCATTCTTTTGCCGATATTTTTGTAATAAGGTTGAAGGCGGTAGATAATAAAACTGGCCTCTAAGATAGACAACCAATCTTCGGCGGTGTTGGGTGAAATACCGGTATCACTGGCTAGAGAAGAATAGTTGACTACTTGTCCTACCCTACCGGCTATCAGACTAACGAATTTTTGAAACTGTGATAAATTTTGAATGTTTTTTATTAGTCGAGCATCTCGTTCGATGTAGGTGGCGATATATTGATTGTAATAAAGATTCGGCTCAACATCCCGGCTGTAAACTGCAGGATAAAAACCGGTGAGTATCTGGGAATAATAGGGCCAAACGGAGGAGGTAAAACAACACTTCTAAAATCAATTCTTGGGCTGGTTTTGCCCGCATATGGCCAGATTGAAGTTTTCGGCAAAAAACCCGGCGCCGCAGGTAATCTGATAGGATATGTTCCGCAAATAACTACTCTTGAAAAAAATTTTCCCGTAAGGGTGGGTGAAGTGGTTTTAACAGGCAGGCTGGATCCCGGCTTAAGGCTTTTTCATAAATACAGCCTGCAGGATAAAAAAATGGCGCAACAGATACAGGAAGATGTCGGCATTTATAATATAAGGGACAGGATGGTTTCGGAGCTTTCCGGAGGGCAGTTCCAGAAAATGCTTATAGCCAGGACTCTTGTGGCCGAGCCTAAACTGCTTCTGCTTGATGAACCAACCGCAAATGTTGACGCAGCTTCAAGGGATCATATTTTTTCGCTTCTGAAAGAATTAAACAGCAATATGACTATAATACTGGTTACGCATGATCTTCTGGCAGTTTCCTCACATGTAAAATCCCTTGCATGCCTTAACAGCAGCCTTGTTTATCATGGCGGTACTGAAATTAATGAAAAAATTGTAAATACGCTTTATGGCTGCCCGGTTGACCTTATTGCGCATGGAGTTCCACATAG
Source organism: Actinomycetota bacterium (assembly GCA_015711775.1). Taxonomy (GTDB): domain Bacteria; phylum Actinomycetota; class Humimicrobiia; order Humimicrobiales; family Humimicrobiaceae; genus VGAZ01. The sequence continues at coordinate 1,346 of JACVJB010000138.1, forward strand.
GGTTTTAAAAGAGCATAATGAAGGACGCTGATATGTTTTTTACATTACTGCAGTACCAATTTATACAAAATGCAATTATTGCAAGCGTGCTTGCAAGTACTGTTTGTGGAATTATTGGCGTAATAATTATTGAAAAAAAACTTGTCATGATGAGCGGGGGAATTGCACATACCTCTTTTGGAGGAGTAGGGCTTGGATATTTTTTAGGTATTGAACCGGTACTGGGTGCATTACTATTATCTGTTTCTGCATCAATGGGCATATGCTATATAAAAAGAAAAGGCAGGACCAGGCAGGATGTTTTAATCGGGCTTTTCTGGTCACTGGGCATGGCCCTTGGAACAATATTTATTGCTTTAATGCCAGGTTATCCGCCGGATCTTGCTTCATACCTTTTCGGAAGCATACTTACTGTCACGCGAGCAGATATTTATTTAATGGCGTTAATAGCTTTTTTTATAGCAATAATAGTAATTTCACTGTTTGAGTACTGGAAATCTTTTATTTTTGACCAGGAGTTTGCAGCAATTACGGGCATTAAGACAGTTTTTCTGGAATACCTTCTCTTTATAATGATTGCAATATCAGTGGTGGCGCTTATACGGGTAGTTGGCATTATCCTGGTTATGGCTCTATTTACAGCGCCAACAGCAATTGCAGGCATGTTTTTTAAAAGCCTGAAATCAAGAATGATAATATCAGCAATTATCGGATGCTTTTTCTGCTTAGGTGGACTTTTTGTGTCATATTCAGTAAATATTCCATCCGGTGCAGCAATAGTCGTGTTATCGGTTATCTGCTATCTGCTTGTTTATGTTATTAATTCAATAATAAACAGTATTAAAAGAAAAGAAAGAAGTGCAAGACAAGATTGTTAAATTAGTGTTATTCAAGATTTACTTTTTTTTAAAAAACGGGTTTAGAATATAGATCAAGGCAATAAATTTTAGTAAGTACATTCAATTTGAATAAATATTGTAATAAAATATCTGTGGTATTTTAACATCAATAATTATTATATTTAGCAGGGAGGAATTACCAATGCTGGAAGGCAAATCTTTAGGTATTATAACAAGCGGAGGAGACTGTGGCGGCCTTAATGCAGTTATTAAAGGAGCCGCAAGCATGGCAATGGCCTACGGGGTAGATTCTTATGTAATTCCAAATGGATACGCCGGGCTTTACAATCTTGATGAAAGAGAAATTATAATCAAGCTTGACATAGATAAAATTGAAAGGATATCATCACTGAAAGCAGGCTCCCAGGCAGGTAACACGCGTGTAAAAATTTCTAAAATAGAGGACAAAGACAAATATAAAAAAATTATATCCGGGCTCAATAAGTTTAATATAGGAGCCCTTATAATTTCAGGTGGGGACGATACTGGAAGTGTTGTAGTTGACTTAAATAATAATAATATACCTTGCATACATGTGCCCAAGACTATGGACCTGGATCTTCATTCATATTCGGTGGGCGGGGACTCCACTGTAAACAGGATTGCACAGTATATTGATGAACTGAAAACAACAGGAAACAGCCATAACAGGGTAATGATAATCGAGGTATTCGGCAGATATGCAGGCCATACCGCTTTCCGCGGAGGCATAGCTGCTGATGCGGATTGTATACTTGTGCCGGAAGTTCCAGTAGATTTTGATATTGTTTATAAACATATGAAGGAAACTTTTATGAGGCGTGTTGCCAGCAATGAATACAAATCAGGAACATATGTTATAGTTGTGGCTGAAGGTATGACTGATATTTCGGGCTGCTGTATAACAGATGATTCTGTTGCCGTGGATTCTTTCGGGCACAAAAAACTTTCAGGAGTGGGAAAGTATGTTCGTGAAAACCTTACCTCAAGGGTAAAAAAAGACCCTGAAATAATAGAATTTATGAAAGAGCAGGGCTTGTTTGTTGAAAAAATGAATGAAGTGCCGCAGATAAGAGAAACAGTGTTAGGTTATCTTGTGCGCTCAGGCAGCACAAGCGCCCTTGATGCTAATTTCGGCAAGGATACAGGTGCAGGTGCTGTTGTTCTTCTTGCAAATGGCATATCAGGTGTAACAATTACCGGTGTAATTAATGGCAAAGTACAGTATATACCCACTGAATCGGCAATAATGCAGAGGCATGTCAGTCCTGAAATGATTGCATTTTATGAAAAAATGGGTGTTTGCTTTGGAAGGAACGTACTGGCATGTTCACCGGAATGTGTGGGAGCAGATAAAGCCGCATGGTGCTATCTGTAACTGTTTAAAATGCTTTCGCAGCATATTTAAGCAATACTTAGAGAGGCAAGGCATAAATGCTAAAAAAGATAAATCCTGCTCAAACTCCGGCATGGCAGAAACTTAAAAAGCATTACAGCGCTGTTAAAAATTGCTCCATGGCCTCTCTTTTTATTCAGGACATTAAAAGATTTGAAAAATTCTCCATTATTTTTGAAGACATACTTCTTGATTATTCAAAAAATATAATAACTGAAAAAACCATAAAGCTGCTTCTTGATCTTGCCTTGCAGACCGGGCTTAACGACGCAATAAAAAAAATGTTTTGTGGAGACATTATTAATGAAACAGAGAACCGGCAGGTTTTACATACTGCGCTCAGGAACCTCTCGGATGATCCGGTGTATGCATCAGGGAAGAACGTAATGCCTGATATAAAATCTGTACTTAATAAAATGAAGTTATTTTCAGATAAAATTATCTCCGGCAGGTGGAAGGGTTATAACGGCAGTGTAATTACAGACATTGTAAATATTGGCATTGGCGGCTCTGATCTGGGTCCGGTTATGGTTACGGAGGCATTAAAACCTTATAAAGTAGAGCAAATCAATGTCCATTTTGTTTCAAATATTGATGAGAGCCATATTGCGGAAACTTTAAAGAAAGTTAAAGCCTGTTCCACCCTATTTATTATATCTTCAAAGACTTTTACTACTCTTGAGACAATAACAAATGCCCGCACCGCAAGAAATTGGTTTATTGAAAATGGGGGAAGTGAAGAACAAATAAAAAAGCACTTTG
>JACVJB010000139.1 GCA_015711775.1 Actinomycetota bacterium
CCCGAAAATATTAAAAGCCTACGATCTTTTAAGTGAGGTTATGCAGGAATTATACAAGGACAAGCAGAAAACTGTTAACGATGCAATAGTCGGAAGTAAATAAATTTAATAGTTTGAGTTTATAAAAATATTATAAAGGCAATTATAAATTAAAATAATTGCCTTTATTTAAAATAAGAAGTTGTTTTATCGGATTGTTTTAAAAATTAATCAGGTCATATTATTAAAAAATTATGAAATTTTTCCACGGTAATATTTAACATGGCAATTTCTGCCGGAGCTGCAATATGTAATTATAATTTCAGGAGAAGCAAAAAATGCAGGGAAAAGAAAAAAATCACAATAAGAATTTTAATGGCAGAATAATTATAATCGGGGGAGTTGCCGCAGGTACATCGGCTGCGGTTAAGGCAAGAAGAAAATCTGAAGATGCTGAAATTGTAATATATGAGAAATACAAATATGTTTCTTACGGCACGTGCGGCCTTCCATATTTTGTGAGCGGAAAGATTGACAGCATTAACAGCCTGGTAATCAATACCGCGGCTCAGTTTGAGAAAAGATTTAAAATACAGGTTAAAGTACTGCATGAAGTAATAAATATTGATCCGCATTCTAAAACAGTTAAGGTAAGGGATTTAAGCACTCAAAAAGAATTTACTGACAGTTATGATAAACTTATAATCTCTACGGGAACCACGCAGATTATAATTGATGAGAAACTTTTCGGCGCAAAAAACACTTTTACGCTCAGAACCATAGATGATGCAATAAATCTCAAAGAGTTTATAAATACTATAGCTGATAATAAAAATACCGGGGTTGCCGGCAATAATCAATACAGTCCCTCCGCAGTGATAATAGGAGGCGGTTATATTGGCCTTGAACTTTTAGACGCGCTTCTTTTAAAAGATTTTAATGTAACTATAATTGAGAAAATGGACCATGTGCTCCCGGCCTTTGATGCTGAAATTATTGAATACCTTGAAAATTACCTTAAAGACCTGGGCATCAAAATCCTTAAAAATGCTGAAGTGGAAAGCTTTGAACAGGACAGTGGCGGCATGATTACAAAAATTCGTCTTGCTGATGGCTCCGAGCTTAAAAGTGACCTTATATTTCTTGGAACGGGTTCAAGACCAGATAATAGCCTTGCAAAACAGTGCGGGCTTTCTATTGGCAGTTCCGGAGCCATTGTTGTTAATGAATATATGCAGACAAGCGATGCTGATATTTATGCAGCAGGAGACTGCTGCGAGTGCAGGGATTTTGTAAGTGGCATAAGCCAGTCATATTATCTTGCGTCAATAGCAAACATACAGGGAAGGTGCGCAGGATATAATGCTGCAGGCGGTGACTTGAAATTTACAGACAGTATACCAACTTCTTTAATTAAAGTCGCAGATGTTTCTGCAGCTAAAACAGGCATCAGCCTTCATTTGGCAAAAAAACTTAAAATAAATGCAAAAAAAATTGAACTTCATGCTTTACACCACGCAGGCTATTATCCTGGAGCATCCATTATACATATGCTTGTAATATATGACGCAGATTCAGGTGTTTTGCTTGGTTTTGAAGCAATAGGCAAAGAAGGCGTTGACAAAAAAACTGACGTACTTTCTGTAGCAATAAGAGCAAAAATGAAAATATGGGAATTGATTGAACTGAATCTTTGCTATCATCCGGAGTGTGGCTCTGCAAAAGACCCTGTGAATATTCTTGGCATGATCGGCCAAAATATTGAAAAAGGCGATAACAGTTTTATTAATGTTGAGGAATTAAGAGATTTAATTAATAAAAAAGAGGACATTACAATCATTGATGTCAGAAGCGAAAAAGAATTCAGGGCGGGGCATATTAAAGGCGCAATTAATATACCTGTTGACAATTTAAGAGAGAAAATTTCAGGCCTTGATAAAAACAGTAAAATTATTGTTCACTGCAGGACAAGCTACAGAAGTTATCTTGCATACAGGATTTTAAAGCATGCCGGATTTGCTAATGTCTGGAATTTAAACGGATCTTATATGAGCTGGGAGAGAAAATTATAAAAAATGTATTTTGGGATACAAATCAAATACTATGGAATTTTACAATAATAGCAAAAAAACTTACAGAGTGGCTGCCATTTACGGCAGCCCGAGACGCGGAGGGAATACAGATGTTCTAATGCAGAAATTTCTTGAAGGGCTGCGCCAGTGCCGTTATTTTAAAAGTGAATTTAATGTTGAACCCTTAAATTTACAGATAAATGAAATATATGTTTCTGAACTGAATATTTCATCATGCAGGGAATGCAGAAGTTGTTCAAAAAACGGTGAATGCATAATAGATGATAAAATGCAGGGCATATATCCGTTGCTTGTAAACTGTAATCTTTTGCTTATTGCAAGTCCGGTATTTTTTACCACTGTGTCAGGCTATTTAAAGGCTTTTATTGACAGGTTCCAGAGGTTCTGGGCCCTTAAATATGAACTGCAGAAAAAACTGATAACTGCTGAAAATAAAAATGGCATGCTATTTTCATGCGCAGGCTCAAAGCCGGAAAATATTTTTGACTGCACAAAAAAAGTCATACGTTCCTTATTTGATGTGCTTTATGTAAAGTATTATGCTGATTTCTGTTATAACAATATAGATTTTAAGAAAGATATACTAAAACAGCCTGAAATAACTGAACATGTATTTGATTTTGGCAAAAAAGGAGACTTTGTAAAGGAAGAATGATTAAAATGAAAAAAATCACTGGACAAACAGCTGCTTATTTTACAGCGGCAGCCATTATATTTACAGCAATTCTTATACTTACAGGCTGCATCGGAAATATAACTAAAGCCCGGGAAACATCTGGAAACAGCAGCCCTGACTTTACCCTGTCTGATCTTGCTGGAAATCCTGTAACTTTAAGCAGCCTTAAAGGAAGTGTGGTAGTTATTAATTTCTGGGCAACATGGTGCCCTCCTTGTAAGGCTGAAATACCGGATTTTATTGAGGTCTATGATAGCTACAGCGGCAGTGACGTTGAATTTCTCGGAATCAGCTCCGAAGATAAGGACGTAGTGATAAACTTTGCAGAAGATTACGGCATTAATTACCCGGTGCTTATAGATGAGACAGGAAATGTTTTTGAAACATACCGTGTTGAGGCAATACCTCAGACTTTTATTGTAAATACGCAGGGCGAAGTAGTGTTTAAGCAGGTGGGCATGATGTCCAAAAGCCAGCTTGCTTCCGCCATAGAAAGCGCTTTAAAGTAGCTCCAAATTAATTTATTCAATATCATGAAGTTATTATTTATAAAATAAAGAGTGATTTTGTTATGCTTGAAGTAGGTGTAATTTCAGCTTTTATTGCAGGGATTCTTTCATTTGTTTCACCCTGCGTGCTGCCGCTTGTACCTGTATATCTTGGAATAATGTCAAGAAATACAATATATAAAAATGAAAAGATAAAATTCTCAGACAGGCTTTACTCTTTTTTAAACAGTGTTCTTTTTGTGGCAGGTTTTTCCATTGTATTCATACTTTTAGGCTCTACTGCAACATTTTTAGGACAACTGCTGAAAAATTACCTCAGTATTATTGGCAGGGCAGGAGGGGCTATACTTATAGTTTTTGGCCTGCATTATGTAGGCCTTTTTAAAGTACCTTTTCTTAATATTGAAAAAAGGCTTAAGATGCCCCAAAAGCTTAGAACCGGTTATCTTTGGAGCTTTTTATTCGGAGTAATTTTTTCATTTGGGTGGGTGCCCTGTGTGGGAATGATTCTTTCGGCAATATTGCTTCTTGCAAGCAATATGGAAACCCTTATCCAGGGAATAACGCTTCTTTTAATATTTTCTGCAGGTCTTGGTCTCCCATTTATACTGTCCAGCCTGTTTGTGGGATTTTCTTCAAGGTTCCTTAAAAAAATCAACAGGCATTTAAATATAATATCAATAATATCGGGAGTTTTTCTGATTGTCCTTGGTATTATATTTGTTACCGGTTCTATGTTTAAAATAATGAATTTTTTGCTTTCAAAATTGCCTTTTCTTTCAAAGATAAGTCTTTGGAAAGGCTCTACTATAACTGTGATGGAAAAGGCAGTTATCCTGAGTCGGTGGTGAGAGCTTTTTTTAAGGTGATGACTTATATCTCATCTGCTACAAGCCTTAGAGATTTGTATGAACTTAAAGGTGTTCGTCCACACAAGCTTAAAGGTAAGAGACAAGACCAAATTAGTCTGTCTCTCAATGATCAGTGGCGACTGATTGCGGAGAATACCGAAAATTCCCTGCTTATTGTAGGAATCACTTGTCACTACGATTAGTAGAGTTAATACAGAGTGTTAAGGTTAATCTTA
>JACVJB010000140.1 GCA_015711775.1 Actinomycetota bacterium
TATCAGGATAGGTTTAAAAAACCCTGAAATAACCGGCATAAAGTCAATGAAATGCCTTATAAGGCTTTACGGGGATGCCGTAAATGAAGGCCCCCTGTACAGCAGGGAGCTTTTTCTTTTGCCCGGGGTAAAGCATATAGAAGAAATAACGCCGCAGCATTATAAAGGCAAAAGCAGCTCTTGCCTGCTTACTGTGGAGTCTGATACATTTATGTCGAATGACATGAAAAACGGTGCCATTGATACAAGAAAACTTGGCGTTGTTGCATATAATGAGCTAAAAACGCCTGCTGTCAGGAAATTAATTTTGAAGCTGCTTGGATTTGTGCCGCTATTTCTTGTCACTTATCCCAGGGATTTAAGTTTTTTAAAAACTTATGACAGGATAATATCAATATCTGCATATTCAAGAAAGTGGATGAAGAAATTATGGAAAACAGAAAGCGAAATACTTTATCCGCCGGTTGACACTGAAATGTTTTTCTGCGCAAAAAAACAGAAAATTATTATAAGCGTCGGCAGGTTTTTCCCCCAGCATCATAATAAAAAACAGCTTGAGCTGGCGCGGAATTTTATAAGTCTTTATGAAAGCCACAGGAATATAATGTCAGGCTACAGACTTATTCTTGCCGGAGGAGTGGAAAATATAGCGGATCATCTTGAATATGTCCGTAAAATAAAAGAGTTAAGCGCGCCATATCCCATTGAAGTGCTGACAAACATAGGCTGGGAAAAATTAAGGGAAATTTTTTCAGAGGCTCTTATATTCTGGCACGCTTCCGGAATGGGCGAGGATCAGGAAAGGCATCCTGAAAAATTTGAACATTTTGGCATTACGACTGTTGAAGCCATGGCATCAGGCGCAATACCGGTTGTGGTGGGAAGTGGCGGACAGCCCGAGATAATACAGGACGGGGTAAACGGTTTTTTATTTGAAAGCTGGGACAAGATGAAAGCAATAACCCTGGAAATATGCAGGGATTTTAACCTTGGCGGAAATAAATACAGTAGTATAAGCCACCAGGCAAGATCAGATGCGGCCAGATTCAGCTCAGCCAGCTTCAGCAGGCGCCTTCTCGAAATTATTAAAAGCCATATTTAGATTAAATCAGTAAATGGATATAAGTATAATAATAGTAAATTTTAACGGCCTTGGCATAATTGAGAATTGCATAAATAGTATCTACAAATACATGGGCAGCAAAAACGGCAATAGCTTTTTGTATGAAATAATAGTTGCAGACAATGCCTCAAAAGACGGAAGCGCCCAGGTGCTTTCAGAAATGGCTGCAGACTGTGGCAGAAATAATTTAAAAGTTATTTTACTGGGAAAAAACCATGGATTTGCCTGTGCTTCAAATATAGCTTCAAAAGCTGCAAAAGGCGAGTATCTTCTTTTTTTAAATCCGGATACGGAATTTATAGAGTATGGTTTTGAAAAGTTTGCAGATTTTTATAAAAAAAAATCAGATGAAGGAAAAGTTGGCGCTGCAGCTGTGAAATTATTAAATGATGATATGAGCATTCAATACAACTGCCGGTCGTTTCTCACCCTTGCAAGACAGTTTTATGAAAGTTTTTTTTTAAGCAGGCTCTTTAAGAAATCAGAGGTTTTCGGTTCATATTTTATGACATTTTCAGATCATGGAAGCATTATGGAAGTCGACTGGCTTTCAGGGGCATTTATGTTTATAAGCAGTAATGTTTTTTTTAAAGCAGGAGGTTTTGATGAAGATTATTTCATGTACAGCGAGGACAGCGACATATGCCTCAGGCTTGCGAGGCTTGGTTATAAAAACTATTATTATCCCTTTTATTGCATAAAACATAAAGATGCTGCAATTGCTTCATCTGACCCCTCACAGCGTGATTTGCAGATAGCCGGGAGCAGAAAGCTTTATTTTAGAAAGAATTATTCAATAGCCCATAGCGCCGTTTTTGGCGTAATTTATGCATTTCATATAATAATAAGGATTTTCCTTTATTATATTATTTCTTTTAGCTGGAAAAAAAATATCCGGAAAAAAGCAAAAGTTAAGGCGCAGGGATATAAAAAGACCCTGAAAATGTATTTTTGCAGGTGAGGATTTTATGGAAAAAACTGCTGGGAACATATCTGTAAATAGAAATGCCGAAAGTACGGGCCATGTGCTTAAAGACATTAGTTTTATAATGACAGTTTTAAATGAGGAAGCATCCATAACAGGTTTTCTTGACAGCCTTTTTGCGCAAGACGCAATGCCTTCTGAAATTATTATTGTGGATGGCGGCTCAAAGGATAAGACCCGGGATTTAATTGTTGGTTATTTTAAAAGTATCGCCGGATCCGGCAATGAGGTTTTGCGGAAAGAATTCAGTGAGGATTTTAAGCTTAACGGATATGCCGGGATTATTACAAAGATCTTTGGAGCAAAAAGCCCGGAGGGAGTGCAGCTTGCAGCTTACTCTGCGCCTGGAGCAGGTATTTCACAGGGCCGAAATATTGCTATAGCTTTATCATGCGGCAGTTTTATATGTGCCAGTGATGCAGGTTGCCGCCTTGATCCCGGATGGTTGCATGAGCTTTCTAAATCATTTTATCAAAATAATGAAGCTGCTGAAGTTGTCGGCGGCATAACTCTTCCTTATGCAGAGAATTTTACGCAAGCCTGTCTTTCAGTGTGCATGCTTCCACTTGATTGCGAGATTAATGAGAAAACATTTATGCCATCTTCAAGAAATGCAGGATTTTTAAAAAGCGCATGGGAAGCAGCCGGCGGATATCCGGATTACATGGATTTTGGCGAGGACATGAAGTTTAATTTTAACCTTAAAAAATCCGGTTATAAAATAATATTTAACCCTTATGTAAAAGTTTACTGGAATTTAAGGGACAATCCTGCTGCAGTTTTTAAACAGTTTTTCAGGTATGCAAAAGGCGATGCCATAGGCAGGATGTATTACGGGCGGCATATTATAAGGATTGCGTCGTTGCTTGCCCTTGCAGCAGCTATAGCTCTAGCGGCTGCAGTAAGCCCCTATTTTATTTTCCTGATAGTTTTTCTTCTTGCGGCTTACTCGTTTAAACCTTATATGAGGATCAATCATTTTACCGGTGATATAAAAACCTGCCCTTTTGTTTTCAGAAATGGCAGAAAAAACAGGCTTTTAATTGTTGCAATTGAGGCTGCTGTGCCTTTTATGCTTATTTTTATTGATTCTGCAAAGCTGTCCGGCTATTTCTATGGACTTTTTAAAAGGAAAGACTATAAAGTTTAATATAACCCTGATATTTGTTTTTTTAATAATAAAAGCATTAAAAAACTATAATTTATCTATGTTGAATTAATTTGACATTTAGATTTATTATTTTTATAATAAATCTATAAATTCTTATATGAGATAAAAAAAATAAAAAAACATGCCTAAAAAGAATAAGAATAAAGGGGGCATAGATTTTTATAGGAAATATTTAAGAGTCGGAAGGTGAGCATATGGAAGATGAAATAAAAAGAATTGATACAAATGACCTGAGAATAAATCTTACCCAGTATCTGACCAAAAATCTAGGCGATACAATTTATATTACAAGGTACAACAGGCTTGTAGGTGAGCTCAGGGTATACACTGAGGAAATCAGAAGGAAAACAGAATTAAGAATTGCAAAAAAAATGCTTGAGCTTGCAGAAAAAGAAAAGAAATAGTAAAAATTATTTTTCCACTTTTTAAAGTATGCTTGAATCTTGTGATTTGAGTATAAAAAACCGGGAGTCTTTTTAATAAAAAGGGCTGCCGGTTTTAATTTTAGTTTACTTTTTTTAAAGGTTATTCTAAATTATCAATTGTGATTACTGAAAATGAAAAGCCCGTCTCATATAAGTTTAAATTAAGCATTATAATTGTCAGCTATAACTGCAGGCAGTATCTTAATGAATGCCTGCAGTCTATTTACAGGCACCATTCTCCTTTGTTAAGTAAAACGGCCGCAAACCAAAATACAGAGATATTTGTTGTTGACAATGCCTCTACGGACGGCAGCGCCGGGCTTGTCAGGAATAAGTACCCTGGTGTAAGGCTTATAGAAAACAGCCAAAACCTTGGTTTTTCAAAGGCAAATAATATTGCGATGCGTCTTAGCAGGTCTGAATACATACTGCTTTTAAACAGCGACTGCCAGGTTTATAAAAATTCCATAGATAATCTGATAAATTTTATGGACATAAATAAATCTGCAGGTGTTGCCGGCCCGAAGATTATAAACAGCGACGGTTCTGTGCAATTCTCATGCAGGAGGTTCCCTTCGTTTTTTGATGCAGGCATGCATTC
>JACVJB010000141.1 GCA_015711775.1 Actinomycetota bacterium
ACACTGCAATAGATTTATAAGAACTTCCTTTTGGATCCCTCAAGTATAAATATGATATGTGACGGGATAATTTACTTAAAACAGGTAATACATTTACCAAAAAGAATGAATTTATAATAAACAAGGGATTTTGGATAAAAAATAAACAAAAATATTACTGTGGTAATATATTTTATGCGAAACTTTAATTACACCTATCTCTTTTTAATAATCCGCATAATCACAGCCTATATAGTCATTTTGCCTATAGTCATCAAATAAGTCTGCAACTGCAAACCTCTTAGGAGGAGGCCTGTCCCTTTTAAACTCACAAATGCCAAGATAGTCAAGGATCTACTTAACCACCTTATAGTCTTCAATAAAAGAAATAATGCGCATTTGCCCTTTGCATATAGGGCATATCGAGAGATCAACTTCATATATTTTCTTTATTAATCTTGCCCAGGATTTATTTGCACTCTTATAATCATCTTCTTCTATGACACAGTCAGATTCACAAGCACCCTGTTTTTTTCTTCTGCCCCGGCAAACATTGCTGTAGTAACCCAGATACCTGACCATCTGTTCGTTCTTATTGGGGATATGGCTTGATGGGACTGCAATAAAATCTACTGCGTCAAATTCTTTGGTATCTCTTCCACTTTTTGATTTATATATAACCTTGGAGACCTCACTTACATATTTCATCCTTTCTTGTGAAAAAGATACCCTTATAATAGTTTTTCTGAAAGTTTCTGTTTTTCACCTGTTGCTGTTCAATACCATCATGCCTATGTAGGCGGGCTTTTGGAACATACACTTTCAAGAGTAAAAATCTGTGATTTTATTTCATCAAATTATGATAATATTGACAGAGATCTCTTAATTTCCGGTGCAATTCTTCATGATATAGGAAAAGTTGTTGAATATGCTACTGAAAAGAGCGGTGCTTTAATCAAAATTTCAGATGAAGGTAAACTAATAGGCCATATAACCATAGGTTATGGCATGGTGCTTAATAAAATTGATTCAATAAATGATTTCCCGAAGGATTTAAAAGACAGACTTTTGCATATAATACTAAGCCATCACGGTCATAAAGAATTTGGTTCTCCAAAGAGACCAAAAACTCTTGAAGCTTTTATTGTATATCATGTTGACCATATGGATGCTGATATAGGCGGTTTTAATGACATAATTGAAAACAGCAGTCCTTCAGCAGACTGGTCGGATTATTTAAGAAATTTTGAAAGATCAGTTTTATTAAAATTACCTGAATACAAATCAGAAAAATTTAAAGATCCTGCAACTGATTGTTATAGATAGGATAAAGAAACAGAAAAACCATGTGATTATAAAGAAGACCCTACTTTGTTTCAATACCAGCAGTAATTAAATTGCCGTCAATTTGATATAAATCTAAATTATAATTCCATTATTTCATATAGCGCTTTAGTTGATTATAGAAATTCTCATGGGTACCGGAAAGAATAATAACAACGGCCTTATCATTATCTTCGATGATGGTATATGCAATTTTATAATTTGTTTTATTATAGAAAAAATCATAACAATAAACACCTGAGAGGTCACCAGTCTTTGGTTCACCTTGATATGGATTTTTAATTATTTCATCAATATTTTCCTGAAATAACAGTTTTAACGACTTTTCTTTAATCTTTTTTAAAAAACGCGCGGCAGCAGGTAAAATGATTAGTCTATACATTAATTATCCTTGCTGCTAAAAACATCCTCATATGTGGCAAATGATGCTTTTCCTTCTGCTGCAAGATGCGCTTCTTTCAGCAGACTTTCTATGGCAGGTCGAATATTTTGGCGAGCTTGCTTAAATCTGGTAAATAGTTCCTGACCTGAAAATCCTTGAGATATCAAATCAGCTAGAATCTGTTCATCGAATTCTCCAATATTTTCATGCACAGGTCGTATTACAATAGAATTTTTCTGCATGTAGCAATCGACTTCTTTATCAATACCAATGCTTTTAAAAAACTCAATCGGAATAGTTATTTGACGTTTTTTTGATACCGATATGCGTTTTTTAATTATGGTCTTTACTGTATTTTGGTCTTTTTGAGACATAACAATTTCTCCATTATTTTATTTGAAAATTATATTTATTTTCTTTGATTAATATATATCAAAGAAACAAAGATTGTCAAATTATTAATGCTAAAATAAATTTTAAACAAAAAGAACAAATATAATATTTATAATATTATAATTAAAAAGTGTTAACAGGATAGTAAAAAAAACCAAAAAGAGGTATATTTTTAATGGTTAACAAAAGACAGGATAAAGGCTACGTCACTCTTCACCAGCTGTGAACCATTCCTTCAGTAGTATTGAATCAGCCTTTGGCAATTATATCTGAATCTTAAAATTGTTGTAAAACCCTCAAAGTGAAGCAAAATTCCAGATCCAAAATTAAAAAAATATTTATCTTCAATCCCTTAACTATATATTATTATTATATCCTAATTCTCTGGAAATCTTATTTGCTGAAGCCTTTATTAAAGAGCCAATGCCAGTACCATTTAAAAAAGACCCAGAGCAATATAGCAGTAGAAAGCTACTTGCAGAAAATGTCTTTGACATTATCCCAGAAGATGATGATTGCTTTATCTATGAAGATATATTCTCCCAGATTGATACAAGTGATCTGGAGAAAAAATACAGCATGGCCGGACAGCATGCATATCACCCAAGAATTTTAACAACAATACTTATCTATTCCTACAGCCAGGGGATATATAGTTCCAGAAAAATAGAGGCAAGATGCAAAAAGGATCTGTCCTTTATGTACATATCACATCTTAACTGCCCCAATTTCAGGGTGCTCTCAGATTTCAGAAAAAATAACTGGCAGTTTTTTAAAAGCTGCTTTGTAAAAAGCGTTGCCATAGCCAAAAGCCTTGGCATGGTATCTCTTGGCCACGTAAGCCTTGACGGCTCAAAGTTTTATGCCAATACATCAAAATACAAGGCAGCAAGCTACAAAAGATTAAATGAAAACTACAAAAAACTTGAGGATGAAATAGAAGTTCTGCTTAAGAAAGCAGATGATACCGACAGAGACGAAGACAGGATCTATCATAACGGCACAGGATATCTAATCCCTGATGATATTAAAATAAAAAAGGACAGGCTTGCCAAAATATAAATGGCAAAAGAGGCGCTGGAGCAAAGGGAGGGTGCAAAAGGCAAAAAAGACATAAAGGGTTACTCCCAGATAAGCTATGCCGATACCGGCTCAAAGCTTATGAAGACAAGGGGAAGCTTTGAATACTGCTACAATGGCCAGATAAGCGTAGATTCTAAAGACCAGATAATAGTAAGCCAGCACCTTTCGGTAAATGAAAATGATAAAAACGAGCTTGAGCCTGCAATTTACCAGATAAAGAATAATACAGGTTTTCTTCCTTCTGTTATGACTCTTGATAGGGGTTATGCCACCCCGGATAATATAAATACACTTGATGTGTCAGGTATTGACGGGTATTTTGCAACAGGAAAAGGGGAAAAAGAGAAAACGGCGGATGGAAGCAGTAAAATATTAAGTTGTTTTTTTCCATACGATGAAGCCAAAGATATATTTATCTGTCCTTGTGGCCATGTACTTGAATTTAAATCAAAAAACAAAAAAAGAATCTATAAATCAAAGGGTAATGTCTGTGCCGGGTGCATTCACTTAAAATGCATAGCCAGAAAAAAAAGAGCTGCCACCATATATCTTGATGATAAGGCAATTGTACTGCATACTATGGCAGCTAAGATGAAAAGCGACTCTTCAAAAAGAATATATGCAAAAAGGAAGATAATTGTCGAGCCGGTATTTGGCCAGATAAAGACATCAGGCTTTAGAAGGTTTAGTTTAAGGGGCCATGAAAAGGCTGGTGGTGAATTCTCCCTTGTTTGCGCAGTTTCAAATTTTAAAAAGATAGTTAAGAAGATAAAGAATACTAAGATACCTTCCTTAAATGAGGAGATTACATCAGCTATGGTATAGTATTTAGTTAATATAGCCTTGAGTTATAGCAAAAAGCAAAAATATTTTAAGATTTTTTAATAAAATGAATGAAATTAATAAAAAATGCTTGTCCCCAGTGATTTTAATTGGGGGTTCTCGGACAAACTCCTTTATACTTAATGGAATTGTTAACAAGTTCTCAATAATTGTCTTAAGGCGCATTTTGCCCCCACCCAAAATGCGCCGGATTGCGGGGTTGCAATTTAAACCTTTTAACATGTTCCTGCAGCCTCTTTTATAAAAAGCATTAATTTAGATGTTTTAAATTTTT
>JACVJB010000142.1 GCA_015711775.1 Actinomycetota bacterium
ATTGTTAAAACATGCAAGGGAAAATAAATACGCTGTGGGCGCTTTTAATGTTACAAACCTCGGCTTTATAGACACGCTAATAGATGCTGCAGTGCAACAGCGCTCCCCCATTATACTCCAGATAGCAGAGGTTCATTTAAGATATGTGGATTTAGAAGAAATTGCGCCAATAATTATAAGCGCCGCAAAAAAAGTGGATATTCCGGTATGCTTTCATCTTGACCATGGCCAGACACTTCAAACTGTTATGAGGGCTATAAGAGCCGGCTTTACATCCGTTATGTTTGACGGCAGCCATATGCCGTTTGAGGAAAATATTGCTGCAACAAAAGAAGTTGTAAAAATTGCCGGGGCGGTAAATGTAAGCGTAGAGGCTGAACTTGGCAATGTTGGCGGTGAAGTTATAGGCGAGGTCGCGCCAACTGCTCATGCAGCCAGCAAGGAACTTTTTACAAATGTTTCCGAGGCTGAAAAATTTACGAAGGAAACCGGCATCGATGCGCTTGCTGTTTCAATTGGAAATGTGCATGGTTTTTATAAAGGTGACCCCAATCTTGATTTTGAAAGACTTTCAGCTATAAACAATGCTGTCAATATCCCGCTGGTGCTTCATGGAGGCTCAGGTATTTCAGATGGTGATTTTAAAAAAGCCATTGGCCTTGGAATTTGCAAAATAAACTTTTACACTGAGATGTCGGCAGCGGCTGTTGCGCGGGTAAAAAATTATCTCACTAATGAAAAACCTGATGTTACAAGCATTCCTGATGTCATAGGCAGAGCTTTTGAAGAAGTTAAAAATGTTGTGAAAAAAAGGCTTGAGGTATTCGGAAGCAAAGACATGTGCGCGCCTGAAAAGACACTGTGCTTTTCATGCAGCGATTCTACATGCGGATTTACGGACCCAAAATTTAAGCCCGGCGCTGCAACAGTCCTTTATGAGGATATAGTAAACCAGATAACTAATGAGGTTATCTCGAGTATTAAGAATAAAAAGGTTTAGCGCTTCACTAATTTAACCCTGAAAACATACTCTGGCTTGAAAATCAGTTGCCTGTAAACCTTGAAGCCAGGGACTGATCTACAAAGGCAACTGCGCAGACAAATCTATAGAATTCTAAAGATTCTATTCCTTTATAAGATTTAGCAGATTTTTTTTAGTCAAAATATCCAAATCCGTTGGTTTTTCAAGAAAACCTTTTATGTCATCTTCTATCTTTTGCCAATCCGCTTCAACAACAGCCTTATAAAGAAGGTTCTGCCATGAATATTCTGAAGGCATTTTACCTTCCCAGCCAGTTTGGGTAAGTGCATTTTGGAGCAGCAGGATGTTAGGTCTGATATTCTTCCATTTTGAGAGATACCAGCCCAGATCAAAATAATCGCGGCCCTTTGTATATTTTCTGCTAAGAATGGCATGTATTTTACCGGCAAAAAGTGAAGGAATATCATAAGATAAAAAAGAAATCAGGAAGTATTTATTAACTATTTTAGTTTTTAACTCTGCGCCTTTAGGCGGATTAGTATCGATTTCAATCTTTATTGAAAACTTTTGTTCTATGTGCGGAGAGATCTCTGCTTCATGCATCAGTTTATCAAATTTGATCATGGCATATTGAACAGTTTTTTCATCATTATAAGTTATTGAAATGCTGTATCCTGCCAGTTCTAACTCCTGTTTTATTTTTGTTACAATCTCTCTAAAAGTAAATTGGCTTTCCGCTTCCATGTAAAAATCAAGGTCTTCTGAAAAACGTGGAAGACCATATAGAAATCTTAGCGCTGTCCCCCCGAGGAATGCGGCTGAGCGAAACACCCTATTGTCATGCATAATTCTTAGAATAAAAGCCTGAAGGTACTCCCGCATAATATTCAGTTTTGCATTGTAACCGGTTTTTTCAGAAATCAATTCCAGTACATGATCTT
The DNA here is from genome assembly GCA_015711775.1 of Actinomycetota bacterium. Taxonomy (GTDB): domain Bacteria; phylum Actinomycetota; class Humimicrobiia; order Humimicrobiales; family Humimicrobiaceae; genus VGAZ01. Next base: position 1,924 of record JACVJB010000142.1, read on the forward strand.
TCACAATGTCTTTTCTCCTATACTGCTCAATGAAATAAATTCACTGATGGCCCGTGCTGCAGATAATATTTCCGGCATATTAAAATTCCTGGCATATTCAAATAGTCTTTCAATTCTGATTTTTTCTACATTCTGGAGTCTTAACCCGTCAAGATAGTCCAGGGAAATCTCAGGTTTTTTAATAAAGAAATAATCCAGAATAGCTTTTTCGCAGGATGCAATAAAAGCAGTTTGTTTATTAACTGTAACTGAATTATATCCCCAGAAAAGGGTTTTTTTAATATGACTGTAATCAAAAATTCCAGTATCGGACGCATATCTTGCTTTTCTTTTAGGTGTTACCGATGTATATACTGCCACTGCTTCAGGAATCAGGTTATGATATTCAAGAGCCTTTTCCAGGCTGATATAAGAAGGCCTTCTAAGAATAGCTGCAATATAGGGTTCATATGGCTCAATCTTCCTGTATGGTTCCGCAAGCAAATAAAGCCCTCTTTTAAGCTGTATTATTTTTCCTGCTTTTTTCCAACGGCTAATCTGTACCTCTATCCCGGCAGGATCTGATACTCCTGCAAACAGGTTTTCAGTATCAATTACAGGAAGTTTGCTAACAATATTTAGAAATTCGTTCCAATTCATGTAAATAACTTAACATATTTGTTAAGTTATTGCAAGCAAAGGAGCATCTATAGAAACATTTAGATAAGCAGACAAGCGTCTACTGTATCTATAAAAATCTTCAAATCAGTTGCCTGTAAACCTTGAAGCCAGGGCCTGAGCTACAAAGGCAACTGCAAAGAGTATGCTTGAAACAATCATTAACGGGTGAAGCTGCCTGAATTTGCCCCTGAACAGTTTTATTAATGTATAGCTTATAAAACCGAAACCTATGCCGTATGAAATATTATAGGTAAAAGGCATTATTATTATTGTCAGGAATGCAGGTATTCCTATCTCAAAATCCTTAAAATCTATTTTTGAAATAATACCCATCATTAAAAATCCCACAACTATAAGAGCCGGCGCTGTTACAGGGTATTTATAAACTCCATCAGCAACCTGGACTCCTCCGCCAACAACTGCAATTACGGGGGCAAAAAAAATTGAAAGCAGAAACAATATGCCGGTGGCTGTCGGCATAATACCTGTCCTGCCGCCTTCAGAAACGCCTGATGCGCTTTCAATATAGGTGGTTATTGAGCTGCACCCAAAAAGGCCTCCTACAACTGCCGCGCCTGAATCTACAAGCAGGACTCTTCTCAATGATGGCAGGTTGCCTTTACTGTCCAGCAGTCCTGCTTCTTCTCCTACACCAATAACAGTGCCCATAGTATCAAAAAAGTCAGTCATAAAGAGCGCAAATATCATAATTATTGCCGCAATATTTAACATGCCGTTACTCCACACGGCTCCTGCTATATCAGCTTTAAAAAAAGTTGAAAAACTCTGCGCAGTGGGAAGGCTCACCACTTTTACCGGCAGTGGTATTATCTTAAAGATCATTCCGACAAATGTTGTACCTGCAATTCCAATAAGTATTGCGCCCCTTACCTTAAACGCCACAAGAATTACTGTAAGAATAAGCCCGAAAGCAGCAAGGAGCGTGTAATTTGCAGTAAAATCTCCAAGCCTTACAGCGGTAACCGGGTCAATGTCAACAAATCCTGCTTCCTGTGTCCCTATGAAAGCAATAAAGAACCCTATGCCTACTCCAATAGCATACTTAAGCCCCATAGGAATGGCATTCATTAAAATTATCCGCAGTTTGGTAATAACCATAATAAGCACAAGTATCCCCTCGATTACAACTATACCCATTGCCTGCTGCCAGGAAAGCCCCAAACCAAGTATAATTGTAAATGTTATCACAGCATTAATTCCCATTCCTGATGCAAGCGCAAAGGGAGTGTTTGAAATAAGCCCCATTGCAATGCTCATCACGCCTGCGCCAAGGCAGGTTGCAACAACAGCAGCTTCAAAAGGTATACCGGTGGCCCCACCGCTTGAAAGTATTGCGGGATTTACAAATATTATGTAAGCCATGGTCATAAAAGTTGTAAGGCCTGCAACTATTTCCCTCCTTACTGTGGTGTTTCTTTCCCTGACTTTAAAATAACTCAATTTGTTTGCCCCTTTCTCAAATAATATTAATAATTACTGAATGACCATTTTGAAATGTTTATTTATTAACACCTGGAAATATGTACTTTTAAAAATATTTAACATGCAGGGCTGTACTTTTTAAAACTTTACTTAATAAAATTTTAAATGTTCCGTAAGAAACATACTTGTTGTTTACGAAAGAATAAATTTTTCTTAAGATAAACAAAGCAATAT
>JACVJB010000143.1 GCA_015711775.1 Actinomycetota bacterium
ATCCTTCATATATTTATTTATTATCCAATTCCCAGGGCAAAATGAAGAATGCTGTCGGTATCAAGACCCGGCCCGTTTTTAAAGGAAGCTTGTAAAATCCCGTTAAACATTACAAAAATTCGATCGCATAAACTCACAATTTCAGGAAGTTCAGATGAAAAAACTATAATACCGGCACCCTGTTTTGCAAGATCCCTTATAATATTATGGATCTCTTCCTTTGCGCCCACATCAACACCTCTAGTGGGCTCATCCAGAAGAACTATTCTGCTTTCGGCACACAGGCATTTGGAAATAACAACTTTCTGCTGGTTCCCACCACTTAAAAAAGCAACCAGTTTTTCTCCGCTTGGAGTTACTATTCTGACCTGTTCAATATATGCCTTAGCTATGGCCTTTTCCTTTTTCCTTGAAAAAAGCCCAAAGCGAGATACTTTTTTTATATTCATTACTGGGATGTTTTCCCTGATACTCAAATTAGTGAAAAGGCCCTGAGTCCTTCTTTCCTCAGGTACCATCGAAATGCCTGAATCAATGGCATCCCTGGGGGTGCTCCTTGAAACTGTTTCGCCATCAATAATAACCTCTCCACTTAAAGATTTCCTTATTCCAAATAAAGACTGCGCTATTTCGGTTTTACCTGAACCTATTAAGCCATAAAAACCTATTATCTCGCCTTTGTAAAGGTCAAACGCAACATCTTTAAGCTTTGAATCATTAAGCTGACTGACTTCTAGCAGTTTTTTTGAATAATCTATATTTCCAGGAATATAAGTCTCTGTAACAACCTTGCCTATCATCATTTTGACAAGTTCCGTTTTTTCTGTAATATCGGGGATTGCTTTGGTGCTTACAATCCTTCCATCCCTGAATACTGTGACATAATCACCTATTTCAAAAATTTCAGTCAGCCTGTGGGATATGTAGATTATTGTAACTTCTTTTTTATTTTTTAAAGCCCTGATTATTTCAAACAGTTTTTTTGTTTCTTCTTCAGTAATTGCAGCAGTTGGCTCATCCATAACAATTACTTTTGCATCAGTGGCGATTGCTTTAACAATTTCTATAATCTGTTTCTGGGCAACACTCAAATTTGACACAGGACTCTTTATACTGATGCTGGGATCTATCTCTTTTAAAATTGAAATTGCGCTTTTGTCACCGCTTTCAGTTACTACAAAACCAAACCTGTGTTTTTCCTTGCCAAGGTTCAGGTTCTGCTCAACAGTCAAATGCTCAACAATGTTAAGCTCTTGATAAAGCATACTCATCCCATTGTTCATCGCATCTCTTACACTCCTGGGATTATATTCTTTGCCGTCATAGATTATACTGCCGCTGGTTCGTGATTCGGCGCCGGTAAGTATCTTTATAAATGTAGACTTGCCGGCGCCATTTTCTCCAACAATACAATGAACCGTACCTTTTTTAATATCCACGCTCACGTCATCCACGGCTACAACACCAGGATATTCTTTGGTTAAGTTTTCTACATGAAAAATATTTCCCAGCATATTTGAGTTCATTATATTACATCTGATTATTGCCTAGATATATAATTTTTGTTTGGCAATTTTAAAAATAAGAATAAACAAAAATTATACCATCAATTACTTGATTTTATTAATTTGTTGATAGACTAACTTTGCTGAAATACTCTTCTGCCATCCATGCTTCAGCATCTTTAATGCTTACTGACCAGTAATCAAATACTTTGTTGGAGCCAGCAAATTCAACTTTATCCTCAAGGCCTATTTCTCCAAACAGCATTTTTATCACTGTATCCACTTTAAGTCTTCCGTTTTCCTTTGGAGTTAATCCCTGTGTGACTTTAAGTGATGAGCTCGGATCATAAAGTTTCAGAAGTTCCGATTCGGAAGCATCAGTGCCAACGAGTATTTCAGTAAGTGGCACGCCGTCTTTGGCTTTACCCCTGCCTGCTGCTTCAAGTGCAGCAAGTGTACCGAGTGAATAATCAGCGCTGGTTCCATAGAAGATGTTGATTTCCGGATTTGCTACTATCATATCCTGTGCAGATTTCATAGCATTTTCCATTACGCCACCGCCATCAAGCCTGCTTACAACTTCTGCAGTCGGGTCAACACTTAAAACACCTTCTATAAATGGTTCGCTTCTTTCCCTGAGTGTTTGTTCAAGCCCTACATATTCAATGAGCCCAACTTTAATGGGTTTGTCGGGATAGAATTCTTTCCATTTCGTTGCTGCTATTACGCCCATCTCTCTTGAGGTGGGTGCTTCTTTAATGGTGACATGAGGCACTACCTGTTCAGCCATGAAAGTATAAAAAGTGATTACCGGTATTCCTGATTCTACAGCCTGCATAATTCCCGGAAGCGCTGCATCAGGATCAATGCTGTGGAAAGATATTGCATCAACTTTCATTGCAAGAAGCTGATCCAGAGCTTCAACAGCTTTTGCTGAATCTATTTCAGAATCAATTACTACTACATCCTTAACTCCATACTCTTCTTTTGCATAAGTTACAAAATGCTGGACATCAGCCTGATGATATGGATTTGCAAGCAATATAGGCACTTTGCCAATAACTATTTCGCTTAAAGGTTTTCCTGCTATAGTAGTTTCCTCTGCTGCTTTTGTTTCTGCTGTTGTTGTTTCTGCTGCTTTTGTTTGCGCTGCAGATGTTTCTCCTGCTGCTGTTTCTGTTGCTTCAGTCTTACAAGCAACACTGGAAAAAGCTATTGAAACTGCGAACACCAGCACCAGAAACCAAATTATTGTTTTTTTCATTTTTACCTCTCTTTGGTTAATGATTGTTTTGATGAATAAACGATATTGATTAAAAAATCGATAAAACCACCATCCTTTCTATCGTCATGATATCAGAAAAAGTGAAATATATTACATTAATATAAATATATTTTATTAATGAAGCAGATAATAAAATATAAACTTATTTCTGTCAATATAATATTTTTATAGTTTAAAATAGTTTTACTTTAAGTTTTTACTAATTGCAGCGCAGGAATATGTTTAAAAAGAAAAGTTATTTTATCAGTGTTTTTTCAATGATTATTTTTTTCAAGCACAGAAAAAGCAGTTTCAGAGTCTGTTATAAGCACATCACAAAGCCCGGTTCTTAAGTAACCTTTAAGGGGTACGATTTTTTCTATTCCACAGACAATTGCAACTTTATTCTTTATTTTTCTCAATTGCTCATTGTCAAGCTTTACTATTCTGTTATCAATTTCCGTTTTAATGAAATTTCCTTCTATATTAAAAAAATTGAACCCAACTTCACCGACAATTCCTTTATCCCACAGACTTCTTAAAAACTTCTGATTAAAACCATGATGGGGATAAAGCCTTGCTTTATCAGAAACCGTTCCTATTCCATGAAAATAATAATCTATTTTGTCTGTTGAGCCTAAAAACTCTTCAATATTATTTTCTTTTTTTATAAACTGTTCTACCGGACTATCAAAAATAAGGGGCAGGTATATCAAATATGCTGAACCTCCAACTTTTTCACTTAACAGCTGGACCAGATAATTATTCTGGTATTCGTGGGTAAGAAGGTTTGCTCCGCCAAGGGTTGAAAATACTTTAACTCTATTCTTCTTCTCAATCTTGATATTTTTAACAAAATAAAAAAGGGTTTTCCCCCAGGCAAGAGCTATGTTCAAATCATCCTCTATTATTCTTCTAAAATACTCTGCAGCAATAGAACCGATTTTATTAAATAAAATGTCTTCATTATTATCTTTTGAATCAGAATTAGAATATATTATCACTTCCCTTATTGAATATTTTTTCTCTAATTCCTTTTCAAGCTCGAGAGAACGATTATCAAATTTTTTAATCTTAAATTCTATAATATCTCTATATCTTGCCTCCCTGATAAGGCGGCATACTTTAGCAGTGGAAAATTTAAATTTTTTTGCAATTTCATACTGGCTTATTTCCTGAACATAGAATAGCTCAGCAATTTTTGCAACTAATCTGTCATCGATCATTCAACATCCTCTAAAGTATCAATCTATATGGTAAAATAATTTTTTAAAATTATCTTAAGAAATAATTGTAATATATTTCTCTATTTAAATTATTTTACTTTTTTTAACTTGAAAACAAAAGTTATTTTGAAGAAAAAGTTTTATCTTATCCCGTGTTCAGCTTTGTACTGCGCCCAGTTTTGTTTGAGCCATAAAAAATCACTGAAACTGTTAAGCCTTTTAATAAAAGGGTTATTGGTTTTTTCGTATTCTA
>JACVJB010000144.1 GCA_015711775.1 Actinomycetota bacterium
ACAGAAAGGTAAATCACTTTTTAAAAACCATCTGGGCAAAAAAATTTTTACTTCGGATATTAATATAATCGATGATGGAACCTTAGAAAAAGGCCTGTCTTCAAAACCTTTTGACGCTGAAGGTGTGCCGAAGGGAAGAACAGTAATTTTTCGCAATGGTGTTCTTAAAACATATCTTTACAATACTTATACAGCAAGAAAGGACAGTACTTTTTCTACAGGAAATGCGGTAAGGGCCTCTTATAAATCTTCTCCCCAGACAGGAATTTCAAATTTCTATCTTGAGCCTGGAAAAACTGCTGTAGAAGATATGATTTCAAAAACTGATAAAGGTTTTTATGTATCTGATATTATTGGTGTTCATTCAGGGATAAACCCTATATCGGGACAAATAAGTGTGGGTGCAAAGGGCAGGATGATTGAAAAAGGTTCTCTTACAGTTCCGGTTAAAGAGGTTACAATTGCAACAGATATATTCAGTTTTTGTAAAAGCATAACCAATACAGGAAAAGATCTTAAATTTCTTCCATCAGGAGGTTATACCGGAAGCCCTTCACTGCTTGTTAAAGATATAACTGTAAGCGGAAGTTAGCATGGAATAGTAAATATTTTTAACAGGAGGTTTTTTTGGAAATAATGAAAGCTGCTGTTCTTGGAATTGTGCAGGGATTAACAGAATTTTTTCCAGTAAGCAGTTCAGGACATCTTATAATAACGCCATTTATACTGAATTGGGATTATATCCCGGTTTATTACACAGTATTGCTTCATTTTGGAACTCTTCTTGCCCTGCTCACTGTTTTTTACAGGGAAATCTGGAGAATAATAAAAAATTTTTTCTCAGGAATTTTTATTGCAGCTTACAGAAAAACAGATTATTTTAAGCTTGCATTGTTTATTATCATTGCAACGCTGCCGGCGGTAATAGCCGGACTTTTTCTTGGGGATTTTTTGGAAGATTTTTTCTCAAAACCACTGTATGTTGCAATGTTTTTACTGGTAACATCATTTTTTTTATTTTCAGGGGAGCTTTTTGCAAAAAGAAAAGAAAGAAATCAAAAAAAATTAAGCAGCAGTTTGCATGATTTTGAAAAACCGCTGGTTTCAGAAAACGAGACTTTAAAAATCAAAAGCTCAGTTGATAAAAAAATCTCAGGCTACCTGATTGCTTTTATAACCGGTATGGGCCAGGCAGTAGCTATGTTTCCAGGTATATCCAGATCAGGATCCGTAATATCATTTGCAAGATTTTTTGGTATTAAAAGAGTGGCTTGTGTACAGTTTTCAATGCTGATATCTATTCCGGTTATTTTCGGTGCTTTCATTTTTGAATTGCCATCAGCATTTGAGGCGGCAAAATCAGGACAGGATTTTTCTTTTGCAGTAATGTTGACAGGCTTTGTATTTTCATATTTAAGCGGCCTTTTTGCTATTAAATTTCTTGTAAAAATATCCCAAAGGCGAAATTTTAATTTTTTTGCTATATACTGTATCCTGCTGTCGTCGCTGATATTTGCGCTTGTATTTATAAGAAAAATATAAATAATACAAAAACATTATTTTAAGAAAGGTATAAATTAATATGAAAGGAATAATCCTGGCTGGAGGCCTTGGTACAAGAATGTACCCATGCACAAAAGTAACAAATAAGCATCTTCTGCCTGTGTATAACAAACCTATGATATATTATCCGCTGCTTACCATGGTTAATGCAGGATTAAAAGATATAATGATTGTAACCGGCGGCAACTATGCCGGTGATTTCTTAAGGATTATTGGCAATGGAAAAGATTTCGGCTTAAAAGACATCAGCTATACTTATCAGGAAGGAGAGGGTGGAATTGCTGATGCATTAAGGCTTGCTGAAAATTTTGCAGAAAATGACAAAATATTTGGTATGCTGGGTGATAATATTATAGAAGATGATATTAAAGAAGATATAAAAAGATTTAAAAGGCAATCCGCTGGAGCAAAAATATTTTTAAAGGAAGTGCCTGATCCTGAAAGATTTGGAGTGGCTGAAATAGAAAACGGCATTGTTATAAATATAGAAGAAAAGCCTAAAAAGCCTAAAACCAATCTTGCCGTAATAGGACTCTACCTTTACGATAATACAGTATTTGATATTATTAAAACTTTAAAACCCTCCGGCAGAGGCGAGCTTGAAATAACAGATGTGAATAATGCCTATATTAAGAGTGGTATTATGACTTACTCGATTATTAAAGGCTGGTGGACAGACGCAGGAACATTTGAATCCTTATTGAGAGCCAGTAATCTTGTTGCAAAAAAAGAAGGGTTTGAATTTTAAGATATTTTTTTAAAAAATGTTTATAATTCCAGTATATTTTCAGAACTGCATTTTGAGCATTTAATGACCTTAAATGAGGAGTTCCAGCTTTTATCTGAGATATTAAAAACCCATGTATACTTTTTATAAGTATCCGCGCTATTATTGTCCTGGTAAATAAAAACATTACCTTTTTCCTCTGCAAAACCGTCAAACTTTTCAGTATTGCCACAATCTGCACATTTATACATTTTACACCTGTAATATATATATTTAGTATTAAAATATAATATATATTATAGCTAATTTTATTATTTTTGCAATAAATTTTTATTAATAGTAATCTTAAAAGAAATCTAGCGTATTGAGCTCTTTTTTCCACGCTACTTTAAGATTTCACGCGAACCGAATGCATTGCTGATAATAGCAAATATAATTCGTTGACTTAAAATATAAGCTTTGATAATATCAAAAAATCATTAATTAGATACAAACACAAAATAGTAGACGGGGAGAAATAAATGTCTGAAGGTATTATTCAATTAACTGATTCAAATTTTGATGCAGAGATAACAGGCTCGCAGTTGCCTGTGTTAGTGGATTTCTGGGCCGTATGGTGCGGTCCCTGCAAAATGATAGCGCCTGAGCTTGAAAAACTTATGGACGAAAAGAAAGATGTTCTTAAAATAGGAAAGCTTAATGTGGATGAAAACAGGGAAATTGCTGTAAGATACGGCATAACCAGCATACCAAGCCTCCTTCTTTTTAAAAACGGGCAGATGGTTAAAAAAATCATCGGCGCAATGCCTAAAGACAAAATACTTTCTGAAATAGCTGAATTTCTTTAAAACTGTGTAAGGATAAGTTGATGCTGTTTCAATTCATGTCTATATCTTACATACAGTAAACGATATAAAAGCAATTGGGCATAATATATACAGGAACCTCCGGTTACAGTTATCAGGACTGGAAAGGTAATTTTTATCCTGAAAAACTGCACCCGTCACAATATTTAAAATATTACAGCATTTTTTTTAACACTGTAGAAGTTAATTTTACTTATTACAGATTTCCTGATGCAAATATACTAAAAAATATATGCAGAAACATTGAGGAAAAAGATGACTTTGTTTTTTCAGTAAAAGCAAATCTTATTTTTACGCATGATAGAAATTACTCGAAAGACGAAGCAAAAGATTTTATAGCAGCTCTTGACCCGTTTAAAGATGAAAAAAGGTTGGGAAGCATTCTCTTTCAGTTTCCATATAGTTTCAGCTTTAATAAAGACAATTTTTTATATTTATTAAAACTCCTTGACAGTTTTGCCAATTGTGAGAAATGTGTAGAGTTCAGGAACAGTAACTGGATAAACGATAGAACCATTCAATGCCTTAAAAACATGGAATCAGGATTCTGCAATGTTGATGAGCCGAATATTAAAGGGCTGATGCCGCCAACATCAATATGCACAACAGAAAACGCTTACATCAGATTTCATGGCAGAAATACAGGCAACTGGTGGAATCCTCAATATGCTTATCAGAGATATGATTATATGTATCGGCAGGAAGAACTTGCGGAATGGCTTAACCTTGTAAGCGAAATCAGGGAAAAATCAAAAAAACTATATGTTTATTTTAACAATCATTATAAGGCCAAAGCGGTAAAATCCGCGCTTATGTTTGCCGAACTTCTTAACAGCAGCAAATAAATTGCCAGGGGTGAGCATATTAATGCTTCACAAATATGCGTTAATTATATAAAATCTATGAATAATTTTTTATAAATTTATCCTGTAGAAAGAAGTATTTTTAATGTTTGATAAAGTCAAAAGTTCGGTAAATCTTGTAAAACTTGAAGAAAATATCCTTAAGTTCTGGAAAAAAAACAGCATTTTTGAAAAAACGCTTGATAAAACCAGAA
>JACVJB010000145.1 GCA_015711775.1 Actinomycetota bacterium
CATTTTAAATACATAGGTTTTAAAATCCTGAAAGCTTGACACGGACTAATCTGTCTTAAATGTTATAAAGCATAAATTTAATAATGTATTGTAATTTACTTATTAGTAAACTATAATACATAATTATGTATAATTCATTACAACAAAGAGAAGTATTCCACCTGGAATTTTTAAGATGGTTTGGCCGTAAGGCCAACCCTTCAAACTACGCTTTAAAAGGTGGAGTTAATATGCGCTTTTTCTTTGGAAGCATAAGGTATTCCGAGGATATGGATCTTGATTTGTCTGAAATGAGAGTGGATATTGTCCAGGATATCGTACTAACAATACTGAATTCACAAAATTTTGTTGATAATTTAAGGCCATATGGGATACAAAGTATATTTACCCCTGACACGGCTAAAGCAAAGCAGACTGAAATAACCCAGAGATTTAAAATCCATCTGGTAACTTTTGCTGGAGAAGATCTTTTTACAAAGGTTGAATTCTCCCGGAGAGGTTTACAGGAAGGAATTGTGGCCAATTCCATACCAGATTCTATATTGCATACTTACAAGATGATTCCTGTTATTGTGCCCCATTATGATGAAGTGTTTGCAACCATACAGAAAGTAAGCGCACTTGCTCTAAGGCCAGCAATCCAGGCCAGAGACATTTTTGATTTATATATATTAAGTCCCAAGATGTCGGATGCCCAAGTAAAAAGAATAAAAAAACCTGATAAAAGTGAATTAAAAACAGCATACGAAAATTTGTTTACAGTTACATTTGAGCAATTCCGGGATAGCGTCTTGTCGTTTCTATTGCCTGATGATCAAAATAGTTATAATTCAGCAATTTTTTGGGACGAAATAAAATTAAAGGTGGCAAACCTGCTGGAAAAAATTATTAAGACACATGATTAGAAAATCTATTTTAACATTTACAAAGCAATTAAATAGGCCTGTTTTTACTACCCGAGAAGCTGCCATGCTTTCTGCGAGTTCATTATCCAATGCTTCAAAGACTCTTAAAACTCTTGAAAAAAGGGGACTAATCTTTAATGTGACACGAGGAATCTGGGCAGAAGCCGGAAATGTAAAGCTGAGCCCTTATAGCATTATACCCCTGCTTCTTCCAAAAAACAGAGCATATGTGTCTTTTTTTAGCGCGCTTCACATGCATGGAATAATCGAACAAATCCCACAGGAAATAACCCTTGCATCAACAGTGCATTCAAAAAGGATTCACACAAAAATTGCAACATTTGTTTTTCACCAAATTGCGCCTGTTTTATTTGATGGTTTTGATTGGTATAAAGATAGGCAAAGATTTCTTATAGCAGAACCTGAAAAAGCATTGATCGATTGTCTTTACCTTTCAACCAGGAAGAAAAAACAATTTGGTTTTTTCCCCGAATTGTATTTTCCGCAGAGCTTCAGCTTCAAAAGAGCTGAAGAGTGGGCAAGTAAAATACCTGAACAAAAGATAAGGTCTTCAGTTAAAAAGAAGCTTGTAGATATTGCAGATAAAGATTTAAAAACAAGGAAAGAATAGTATGCAGATTTTATTCAAGTGTACTCGGAAATTTATTTGACTTTTTCCCAGTATAGTTTAAACTTTTTATATGAATAAAAGGGTATTATATAAAAAAGTATGGGACCAGTTATCTGCTGATAAATCATTGATTATGCTTGCCGGCCCGCGCCAGGCAGGCAAAACTACTTTTGCGGGGGATATAGTTGCAAAAGATTTTTCCGATGTTATTTATTTTAACTGGGATATATAAGATGACAAAAGGCGCCTGATTGAGGATCCATTATTTTTTACTAAAGTACCGCTAAGCAGTGTTTCGTCAAAGCCTCTTGTAATTTTAGATGAAATACATAAGTACCGGAACTGGAAGAATTATTTTAAAGGTATTTATGACCAGTTTTGGGATTAGTACCAGCTCCTTGTTGTGGGAAGCGGCCGCCTGGAGTATTTTAGGAAGGCGGGGGACTCACTTGCAGGGCGTTTTTTGAAGTTTCATATTTTTCCTTTTACTTTGGCTGAGCTGTTTTTGGCTGAGAGGAAACTGGAAGACTTTCTTGAAAATCCATTAGAAGATTTTGATGGAATCCCGGCGGAAAAGACAAAGCAAATTTTCCAGGATCTCTGGGAACTCAGCGGTTTTCCTGAGCCTTTTATTAAGGGCAGAAAAACTTTCTGGTCAACGTGGTCCATGTCCTATGGGCAGCAAATTATCCGGGACGACTTAAGAACAATGGCAGATATCCGCAACCTTGACCTTGTTGAAACTCTCTTTGCTCTAATTCCTTCCAGGGTAGGAAGTCCGCTGCCTATAAATAATCTGGCAACAGATTTACAGGTAGCTTTTGATACAGTAAAAAACTGGCTGATGCTCTTTGATGCTTTTTACCTGACTTTCAGGCTTTCTCCGTGGACGGAAAAGATTTCAAGAAGTATTTTAAAAGAAAAAAAGTTTATCTGTTTAACTACCCGGTAATAGAAGATGAAGCTGCGCGTTTTGAAAATATCATAGCCCTGGAGCTACTTAGGGCAGTCCAGATGTGGAAAGACACCGGGTATGGAAATTTTTCACTTCATTATCTCAGGGATAAAAATAAGCAGGAAGTGGATTTTCTTATAGCAAAAAATAATAAACCTTTTCTTCTGATAGAAACAAAACTGTCTGAGGATGCTCCCTCCGCAAGCCTGATTAACTTCCAGGATAATTTAGATATCCCTGCAATACAGCTTGTAAAAAAAGAAGAGGTAAAGAAGTTTTACAAGAATATTTTAATTATCACTGCCCACCGCTGGCTTTCTGCCCTTCCTTAATATATTTATACCAGATCTTTTCAGTGTACCAGGATCTTCTCATGCTAATGTCTTTGAGAAAAATTGCAGGGGCATGGATAATGAAGGATTGATGATTAATTCGTTGCAATAAGTGGACAAATATGGTAACTAAATGCCATGAATTTTAAAACTTCGTTAAAAATAAATACCAGGAGGTTGGTACTTGCGTTTTCAATCCTACTTAAACCTGCATTGACAATTACATCATAATGTAATATATTTTATAATAATGTAATTATTTGGGAGGTCTTTTACGGTGAAAAGAACGCAGATATTGTTAACTGAAGAACAGCATAAAATTTTAAAAAATATATCCAGTGAAAAAAATATTTCAATGGCTGAGGTCGTAAGGGAATGCGTAACTCATTACACAGCAGATCTTACCAGCAAACCACTAACCGGTGAAGATGAAAAAATAAAAAAGGCATTAAGTGTTGCGGGACGCTTTGTTGCGGGGGACAGTAATATTTCTGTAAATCACGATGACTACTTGAAAGAGTATTTTAAAAAATGAGTGTTTTTATTGATACAAGCGCGATTATAGCTTTTATGTTGAGCGATGATGCATATTACAGGCAGTCTTATAATATTTTTTCAAGGTTACTTGAGGAAAAATATATTATAATAAGCTCAAATTATGTATTTCTGGAAACAGTGACTTTATTAAACAGCAGGGTAGGGCTTGAAGCAGTTAAGCTTTTTAGAAATAATATCCTGCCTGTTTTAAAAATATACTGGGTTGATGAACAGCTTCATAACAATTGTATGAATATTCAGATTGCCTCAAACAGGAAAAAAATAAGCCTTGTTGATTATACAAGCTTTGAAATCATGAGAAAACTGGATATTCGACAGGCCTTTGCCTTTGATGGTCATTTTAAGGATATGGGCTTTGAAATGCTTAAAACCTGAAAATAAGCAAAGAAGCTGCTTCATATTTTTATTCATTTAATTGACTAATTCATCATTATTGTATAACATAATGAGTAAAAATCGCTAATATTACTCATTACTAAAAATTTTAATGAATAAAAATGAAATTTTTGCTATCTTGAATGACTGGAACATATGGAACAGGGAGCTTTTTTCAGGCATTAAAAGAAGTTATTATTTAGATAAAGTTAATAAAGCCCTCTTAACAAATCATGTTGTTGTCCTGACTGGTGCCAGGAGAAGCGGTAAATCATATATACTGCGACAGGCAATAAAAGACCTTATAGAAAAAGGTACTGACAAGAAAAATATCCTTTTTATTAACTTTGAAGATCCCAGATTTAAAAATCTCAGCACAGATTTGCTTGTAAAAATATATGAAACATACCTCGAATATTTAAAACCAGATAAAAAGCCATATATATTTCTCGATGA
>JACVJB010000146.1 GCA_015711775.1 Actinomycetota bacterium
CTCCGCAGTTTCTTACAACAATACCATTGGCAATAAATGAATTGCTTACAGGTTCATTGAAATCATAGACTTCTTTTTGTCCTGCAAATTCAATTCTGTCAACTTTATCAATAAATCTATTGTAATAATTTTCTGGCGCAAGCTTTTCATTTTCCTTAAAGCATCCAAGTGGCTGTATTAATATTTCATCTCCTTTTTTCAGATCTTTCAATGCCCTATAGCCATCAGTAGTAAGTACTTTGTGATCATCTGTAGCTTCAAGCTCATACCCTGAATAAGTGTTTAATTTAAAAACGTCTTTCTTACCTCTTTTCCAGGAATTAACTTCACCACTTTCAAAAACATCAAGGTTTGGCTCTTCAATTTTACCCGACACTTTGTATTCCAGCGCCCTTTTATCGTAAATAATCCTGATGTCTTCACCTTGTTCAATTCGATTATGTAATTGTCCGGCTTTAATAAAACCTGAACTGGTAGAAATAAACATATCTTCAGATATGCATGGATTGGTGCTTTCAATTACCCCAACATTGGGCGTGGGATTGTCCCTGTTTAACCTGTCAAGAAAAACTATGCCGGGATCCCCATTTTTCCAGGCATGAAATATTATCTTTTTAAAAACATCCCTTGCATTATACCTGGCAACTACCTCTTTGGTCCTCGGATTTAAAACGTCATAATCCTCGCCGTTTTCAACAGCGCGCATAAATGATTCCGTGACTCCAACGGATATATTAAAATTATTAAGTTTTGAATTATCTTCTTTAGCGCTTATAAACTCCATGATATCAGGATGATCAACCCTGAGTATCCCCATATTGGCTCCGCGCCTTGTGCCTCCCTGCTTTATGGTATCGGTGGCCGCATTAAATACAGTCATAAAGGATATAGGGCCGCTTGAGACCCCTTTTGTCGAGAGCACTACATCATTTTTAGGCCTGATATTTGAAAAAGAATACCCTACGCCGCCCCCGGATTTCTGTATAAGAGCCGTCTCCTTTAAAGCCTCAAATATCTTTTCCATTGAATCTCCTACCGGCAGAACAAAGCATGCAGCAAGCTGCTGCAGCTCTTTTCCGGCATTCATAAGAGTGGGTGAATTAGGAAGAAAATCCAAATCAGACATCATATCAAAAAATTCTTTTTCAAGTTCCTTAATTTCATGATCAGGCGTCCCGTAGTTTTTTTCAGCAGATACAATATTGCGGGCAACTCTTAAAAACATTTCATTGGGAGTTTCAAGAAGAAAGCCATCTTCATCTTTCTTAAGATATCTTTTCTCAAGAACTTTTATGGCATTTTCAGTAAGGTTTAAAGGCTTGCTCCGGTAATATTCATCGTGTACAGGTACATCCCGGGTATTTCCACCGTTGCCACCATTTCCCCCGGCAGGCTCTTTTCTGGAGCCGTCTGCAACAATTAACGAATTTTCAAGTAAATCCTGCTGTCCGAAACTGTTTTTTGGTTTACTTGTCTGCTGTGATTTGTTTAACTCTTCCATGACTTCCTTCCACAATTTGACTGAGATATATTTTAAACCAATTAAAATTAATAAAACAAACTTGAAGACAAATTTACAAGAATTACCTAAATATAAATAAGGATTTATACAATCTTCATAATTCAGTGCTGCTCAAACTCAAGCAGGTTAATTATTACAGTTAATAATTGTATATTGTGTTATGATAGTTAGTATATCACTATATATAGTGTTGTCAATAAAAATCTCAAATAATTGCCGGCAAAGTAATTTTAGCGGCGGATTTTTTATTTCAAAGTATTTTTACAAAAACAGTATTGCAAAATTCTCTCAGTATGCTATTTTAAAAAATCGCACTGCCTTTATATAAACGAACTTAAAAATAAAATAAAGGTATGAAAAATTCGGCAAATAAACAATTGATACATGCAATAATTAGCATAATATTTATAATAAAAAGATAAAGGAAAAATTGTTGAAAACATATTTTGAATGTATACCATGCATAATAAACCAGGCAATAATTACTCTTGAACTTTGCGGCAGCAGCAGGGATTTAAGGAAAAAAGTTATAAGCAGCCTGCTTAAAAAACTGATAAACATAGACTACAATTTGAGCCCTTCTGAAAATACTGATATTGCTTATGAGCTTATTTCTAAATATACAGGCATAAAAGACCCTTACCTTGTTATGAAAAAAGAGCATAATAAAACAGCTCTGAATCTTTATCCCGAACTTGATAAAATACTTTCAACAAGCAAGGACCGTCTTTATATGGCAGCAAAAATAGCAATTTCAGGAAATATAATAGATATGGGGATAAGCAGCAATCATGATGGCCAGATGGATTTTAACCAGATATTGAAAAACATCATGGAGCTGCCTCTTGCAATTGATGATTTTGGCGGTTTTTTAGTGAAACTTAATAATGCAAAAAATATCCTTTATATGGCAGACAATGCGGGTGAAATTGTATTTGATAAAATTTTTATAAGCGAGCTTGCAGCATCCGGCAAGAATATCACAGTTTCAGTAAAATCAGGGCCGATAATAAATGATGCTAATATTGAAGATGCGCTGCAGGCAGGAGTTGATAAAATTGCAAAAATAGTTGAGACAGGCCACAGCAAAATCGGCAATCCTACAGGACATATGTCTGCCGGATTTGCAAAAATCTTTAAAAGCGCAGATATTATTATCTGCAAAGGTCAGGGTAATTTTGAAACCCTTGACAGTATAGAGGCTCCTGTTTATTTTCTTCTTAAAGCAAAATGCAAATGTGTTGCTGAAGCGCTAGGGGTTAATTATCTTGACATTGTATTTGCAGAAAGCAAAAACTTTACTGAAAACAACTGTCATTAACTTATATTATAATGTCACATGATTATTATTCATTATTTTCCGGCAAAGTTTCTTTTAGTATTTTTTCTTCCATAACCTGTGTAAGTGTCCTGCTGTTTAGTCCTTCCGGGTCCAGCATTTGTATGTATTGCAATAATGAAAAATAGTATTTAATAAAGTTAATATCATTTAAAACGGCAATCCCAAGAACATAACTGCTGCTATATGACTCTGAGGCCTTTATTGCAGATTCAAGGCTTGCCTTTGTTTCAAGGTCTAAATGGGAAAGGTATTTTCCGGCAATACTGTTTGTATTTACTGTTAGTATAAATTTATTTAAACCAGTATAATGACCCAAAGCATGCTGCAGTTCTCTTTCAACATTAAAATCCTTTTTCCCTGGATATGTGTAATAAATTACCTGGCCGGATATAAAATATTTTTCCTTTACGCCGATATTGTTAAAAAGATCATAACTGTAATTTTTCTCCCCGGATTCCACATACCCGCTTTTTATGTCCATGCTGATCTTTTTTAACTCACTTATATAATCAGCCATGGTCCCTGCATATTGTTGTTCATCCTTTTTATCAGCTATTTCCTGCCTGGTTTTTAAAGCCTCATCGTATGGAAGGTCTGTGTACCCGTCCCAGACTGCACCGTAAATGCTGCTGTGATAACATGAAATCTCATGGCCATTTTGCTTCCACTCATGTAAAAGCGCAAGCTTTGAGCTGTTTTTGCTAAACATTTCGGCCCACTTTGGGCAAAACATCAGGGTGAGTTTGATGTTAGAGTAATCAGCAGCATTTACCATTTCAATAAGATGCGAAAACTTCGCATTAAGCTCATCTGCTGAATCATCGCTGCCCTCATTAAAAACAGCAATATAATAATATGGCATAGTCTGCACTACAGATACCGGCAGCATTTTCTTTCTCTCCTGTTTTTCTTCAATTTCATCTTCAGCAATTTTATTATCGCCTGTTATAGTTAAAGGTGCTTCTCGAGGAGTTTTTACAGGCATATCAACATTATTATCATGCCTGCAGCCTGTAAAAAATGCAGTAATAGAAAAAACAATTAAAACAAGCATCATTAGAAATAATATATTTTTATTTTTTTGACGGTGCAATTTAACCAGTCCTTTTATACTGCCTTTAACTATTGGCTCCTTATGTTATATTATGTTATATACATTCGCATTACAGTAAATAATATCAGGGATAAATATCCCGGATATTTTATATTATAATTTTATCTTATTATGCAACACAAAGATATTCAAACACAAGAACATGAGGAATCTATAAATCACAAACAACAAGAAATGCTCACTAAAGCAGAACAACAAAAACAACAAAAAATTACTGACGCTATCGCTCAAT
>JACVJB010000147.1 GCA_015711775.1 Actinomycetota bacterium
CCCCTATGCCTTTTGAAAGAAGAATGCCGAGCCCCACGGCAGATTTTACGGCGCCTGTAAAAAGGGGTCCGGCTTCTGTAATACCAAGGTGCAGCGGATATCTGGTTTTTGAGGAAAGGATTTCATAAACCGATATGGTATCTGTAACCGAGGATGCTTTTGCGGATATTTTAAAATTTCTGAATCTTAATTTTTCAAATAAAGCAACAACTTCAAGCGCGCTGCAGATCATCGAATCAATGATGTTGCCGGAATTTGATTTAAGCATTTTTTTTTCAAGCGATCCTGAATTTACTCCTATTCTTAGCGCTGATTTTTTTTCCTTAGCCTTTAAAGCAATTGCTGCAAGCCTTTGTATTCCACCCATATTCCCTGGGTTTATCCTTACGCAGTCTGCGCCGCTTTCAATAGCTTCAATAGCAAGATACGGGTCAAAATGAACATCTGCAATTACCGGAATTTTCAAAATTTTGTTTTTTATAATGGATTTAAGAGCCACCACAGACTGCCTGTCGGGAACTGCAATTCTTATAATTTCACAACCGGCATTTTGAAGGTCAATTATTTCGCTTATAATCAATTTATCTGCGCCGGAGCGGCTTTTGACCATCGACTGTACTATAACAGGATTACAGCCGCCAATTTTTGTGTTTCCTACTGTTATTTCATAAGTATTGCGTCTTATTATTTGCATAATCTTTGCTTATTACATCTGCTTTATGTTAATAGGGCTTATAATATCAAAAATGAGCCCTACAAACAGCAGGGATATTACTATTGCCATGCCGATTGTATTATATATTGTAACAGCTTTTTTAGGCAGTGGCCTTCTTATGATGGCTTCAAGTGTAATAATAACAATATGGCCGCCATCTACAGGCAGTATCGGAAGGAAATTTCCAAAGGCAAGTAAAATTGAAACCATTGCGACAAAAAGAATAAAATTCTGCAGCCCCATTGCAGCAGACTGCTGGAAAATACTTATAACTCCTATAGGAGATGCAGGTCTTGCCTGTTCAAACGGGATCTGGCCCAAAAAGAGCTTTCCGAATAACTTTATGTAAGCAACAGTAAGTTCCCAGAACATTTTAAAGCTTTCTTTTATTATATCAAAAAAACTTAGCCTGGTTTTTTCAAGAAGTGGGCTCACTCCAAGAAAACCCTGTCCATCCAGGTTTTCAAGAACAGCTTTAATCTCTATTACCTGGCCATCCCTTATAACATTAAAAACAACTTCCATTCCGGCATACGGTTTCACATTTTCAGAAAAATCATCCCACGTACTGATTTCTTTTTCATTAATGGATATTACCCGGTCACCCTTCATAAAACTGTAAACTTCTGCCGGTGACTGGGGTTGTATATAATCAATAATATTTGTGGGGGAATAAATACCCATGGAAAGAAATATCATTATGAGTATTATGGCAAATATTATATTAAAAATTCCGCCGCCTATTATAACTAGCAGTTTTTTATAATAGGGTTTATTAAAAAAAACCTTTTCTTTTAAATCCGGGGGTATTTTTTCATTCCTGTCCATACCCAGGATTTTATTATAACCGCCAAGAGGTATCGCGCTTATTCCGTATAGTGTCCCGGTTTTTTTTGATTTAAATTTTAATATCTTTGGACCGAACCCGATAAAGAATTCAAGAACATGCATTTTACTCAATCTTGCAAAAATAAAGTGCCCGAACTCATGCACAAGGATTATCATAGAAAACCCTGCTATTGCAAGAATATATTGTAATGCAACCATATTTTTTAATAAATTTTGTAATAATAAACCTGCGCTGCTTTTGCCAAAACTGCGGTTTAAAGCCTGCCAAACCTGCGCTTTCTCTGCTGATAATCTTTTACTGCAAGAAAAAACTGCTTACGGTTAAAATCAGGCCATAGTGTCTTTGTAAAGTAAAGCTCACTGTATGCTGACTGCCATAAAAGAAAATTGCTTAATCGCAGTTCACCGCTTGTCCTGATAAGGAGATCCGGATCAGGCATACCGGCAGTATAAAGATATTTCTCAATTAGTTTTTCATTGCAGCTTTTAAGTTCTACTTCGCCTTCTTTGTACAATTGTGCAATTTTTTTAAAAGCCTGAGTTATTTCCTGTCTTGCGCCATAACTGAAAGCTATATTAAAAAACAGTGTTTTATTATTCTCTGTTTTTTTTTCAGCATTTTCAAAAACGGAAAGTACATCAGGCGGAATGATTTCTCTCTGGCCTATAAGGTTTAATTTAACGTCATTTTTAATCATACCGTCAAGCTCCCTGCCAAGCACCTCAACAAAAAGTTCCATAAGTTCTGACACTTCCCGGCGGGGCCTTTGCCAGTTTTCATTTGAAAATGAATATGCGGTGAGATATTTAATTCCAAGATCTTTGCAGGTTATAACCGTTTCCCGAAGTACATCGGCTCCTTTTTTATGGCCGACAATTCTAGGAAGCCCCCTGGAAGATGCCCATCTTCCATTGCCATCCATAATTACCGCAAGGTGTAAAGGTATGGCGCCTTTTTTTAATTCTATAAGTGAGGGCGTTTTAAAAGAATTGAAGCAAGAGACAGATAATTTCAAATTTAAATTCCTACACTTCCATTATTTCTTTTTCCTTTAATATAAGCGCTTCATTAATTTTTTCTATATACCTGTCAGTTAATTCCTGGGTTTTTTTATGATATTCTTCGAGGTCATCTTTTGTTATTTCTTTACTGTTCTCAAGCTTTTTCAGTTCATCATTTATATCCCGTCTAATATTTCTAACAGAAACCCTGCCGTCTTCAGCGATTTTTTTTACCAGTTTGGCCAGCTCCTGCCTGCGCTCCTCGTTTAACTGGGGTATTACGAGTCTGATTACTTTGCCGTCATTTCCCGGATTTATGGAAAGGTCAGAGGCAAGAATCTGTTTTTCTATCTCCTTTATGAATTTAACCTCGTAAGGCGATATCACTATAGTCCTTGGTTCGGGAACGCTTATATTCGCAATATGTTTTAACTGTGTTCTTGCTCCATAATAGTCAATAAAAATTCTGTCAAGCAAAGTTGCTGAGGCCCTGCCGGATCTTATAGTATTAAATTCATGCTGAGTGTTTTCAATTGCAAGTTTCATTCTTTTTTCACAATCGGATAAAAGTACGTCTTTAATTGTAATCACCCCTTTTTTACTAATGTGCCGATGTTTTTTCCCAGCACTACATCTTTTATATTTCCTGGCTTTGTTATATCAAAAACAACTATAGGCAGATTGTTCTCCATGCAAAGTGACGTAGCAGTCGAATCAAGTATCCTTAAATCTTTTTCAAGAACTTCAATAAATGTAAGCTCTTCATACTTTTTAGCATTATTGTGTTTTTTCGGGTCCTTATCATATACTCCATCAACCTTTGTGGCTTTAAATAATATTTCCGCATTGATTTCAAGAGCCCTGAGAGCTGCCGCAGTGTCTGTTGAAAAATAAGGGTTTCCGGTTCCTCCTGCAAATATTACTACCCTGTTTTTTTCAAGATGTCTTAATGCTCTCCTGCGTATAAAAGGCTCAGCTATTTCCTGCATAGTTATTGCAGACTGCACTCTTGTTGATATGTTTTTCTTTTCAAGGGCGTCCTGCAGTCCGAGCGCATTCATGATAGTTGCAAGCATGCCTATATGATCTGCTGTAGTTCTGTCCATGCCATTTGCGCTGGCAGACGCTCCTCTCCAGAAATTGCCTCCGCCAATTACAATTGCTGTTTTTACATCAAGGTTTACTATGTCTTTGACTTGCGCGGCTATATTATCCATAACTTCAGTATCTATGCCATAGTTTGATTTTCCAATCAGCGCTTCACCGCTAATTTTTAAAAGTATGGTTTTGTATTTAGGAACATTCATAAACTATTCCACGTCGCTTGTTTCTCCAAGAACCCATCTTACAAATCTTTTAACTGTAATATTTTCACCTATCCTGGCAATATTTTCATTAATGAGGTCCTTTATTTTAATATCATTATTTTAGCACAATCTAATTATTATCATATGTCAATAATAAGACTTATACTTGCATTTATTATTAGATTACCGTGGCATAATTAGGTACACCATTATAATATAACTTGCTCTTTTATTATAGCATATTTTCTCGGTCAATAATAAATAATTTTCATTGATAAAAATCGATTTATTTAGTGATAAGGTGATGTCATA
>JACVJB010000148.1 GCA_015711775.1 Actinomycetota bacterium
GTAAATCAACACCAACCTTAAGACTTTCTACATTCACTTCTTCTAACATTTGTAAAGTTTCATCATTATTCCCAGTTATTTCTGGGTGGGTTTGTAAGGCTAAAGTAATACCCTTATCTAAAGCATATTTAGCTACCTCTGTTAAGGCTTCTCTCACTTGGTGCCAAGCATCCAAAAAATCTTCCCCACGTGATACTCTTCGTGAACGGGTTTCAAAGCTGGGTAGTTTAGGCAGCATCATAGCCATGTAAAGCGGCTTTTCTTACAGCATCCTCTAAAGAAATTTTTTGATAATTTTTTGTAAAATAGCCTCCATAACCAATTGTATCTAAACTTAACTTCATCATGAGGTACCCTTTCTCAATGCAATGTTCAACTTATTATTATCATAGTATTATATTATTTTATATTATTATATCATTATATCTAAATTAAAAGGGAGTTCATAAGAATTATGGAAATATTAAATCAATTTAGTGTTGATATAAAATCTGAACAAGTTATGGAAAGGCTACATCTTGGCAAGGATAATAAATATATCGGCGTAGTTCAGGAATTAATGGGTGAAATTATGCCTGTCATTCGTCCAAAAGCCATTTATGATGTAATGTTTGTCGAACATATTGACAAGGATAAAGTTGATATTGGCGGAGTTCAGTTTACCAGTCGTGTTCTTAGAGTCAATCTTGATAAAATTGGCAGAGTCTTTCCCTATATTGTAACCTCTGGCACTGAAGCTGAGGAAATTAAAATCTCTGACGGTGATCTTATGGGAAAATTCATCCTTGATGCGATAAAAGAAATGGCACTTGAATCATCATCTTATTATTTATACGAGTATATAAAGAATAAATACAAGGTAGAAAATATGTCAGCTATGAACCCCGGCTCTCTTGAAGATTGGTCTATATCCGAACAAAAGCCTTTATTTTCTTTATTTGGTGATGTTGAAAAATTGATCGGTGTTCGATTATCCGATAGTTTCCTTATGTTTCCGATAAAGTCGGTTTCAGGTATATATTTCCCAACTGAATCTAGCTTTGCAAGCTGTCAGCTTTGCCCACGTGAAAAATGCCCGAACAGAAGAGCAAAGTTTGACCCTGAATTAAAGGAAAAGTATATGTCCTAAAAAGGTATAATACGTGAAAAACAGGAGGATAAAAAATGAACGAAACATTGCAAACTATGTGGAAGCGCAGAAGTGTAAGAAAATATAAAAGTGACCCTATTCCTGAAAGTGATCTGAACCTTATTCTTGAGTCTGCAAGGCGCGCACCAACAGGAGCTAATCGTCAAAAGTGGGCAATGATCGTCATCACTGAACCTGAATTGCGTAAGGAAGTTGCTAAAGCATGTAATAATCAGATTTGGATTGCGGATGCGCCTGTGATACTATGTCTGGTTACACTTCCCGGAGAAGGTTCTATCAACGGGACAATCGTCCTTGATCATGCGATACTATCTGCTACTAGCTTGGGATATGGGACATGCTGGATCGGAGCTTATAGTCCTGAAAAAGTCAAAGAAGTATTGGGTATCCCAGAAGATCATGGCATTGTTTGCCTAACGCCTGTGGGTATCCCTGCCGAACAGCCAAATGAGCGCCCAAGAAAAAAGCCTAATGAACTTTTTATGAAAGAAAAAGACGAAGATTTATTGCTGAGCAGCCTTAAAAGAATTGCTCCGGGAACAGATATAAGATCAGGCATAGAATATATACTGCAGAGTAAAACGGGTGCGCTTATTGTTGTCGGTGATGCTGAACAGGTTTTAAAACTTGTTGACGGTGGATTTTATATAGGATGCAGTTTTACGCCTGCAAAATTCTATGAACTTGCAAAAATGGACGGAGCAATAATTTTAAGCAGGGACGCAGGCAGGATTTTATATGCAAATGCCCATCTTTATCCAAATCCCCTAATTAAAACTACAGAGACAGGCACACGTCACAGAACAGCAGAGCGTGTCGCCAAACAGACAAAAACACTCGTTATTTCTATTTCCCAGAAAAGGGATGTTGTTACTATTTATATCGATAATATAAAATATATTCTCGAAGAACCAAGAATAGTCCTTTCAAAAGCCAACCAGGCATTGCAGACTCTTGCAAAATATAAAGAAGGCCTTGATTATCTTATGGTAAACCTAAATGTAAGAGAACTTGAAGATATAGCAACGCTTTATGATGTAGTTTCCGTCCTCCAGAGATCTGCAATAGTGCAGAAAACCGAAAAAGAAGTTAAAAGGTTTATTTATGAACTTGGTTCAGATGGAAGACTTTTAAATATGCAGGTTGAGGAGCTAATGATAAATGTAGTTGATGAAAGCCTGAAGGTAATTGAGGATTACCAGGCTATTGGAGACAGTGTTAAACCACTGGATATCAGGAATAAAATAAATTTATTTAATGAAGATTCCCTGTTTGATCTTGAAAATACTGCAAAAATTCTTGGTTACAAACCGGAGGGAAATCTCAAGGAATTTCCTGTTCGGCCTAAAGGTGTGAGAATAATTTCTGAAATAAAACGCATGCCTGATGCGCTAATGAAAAATATTTTTCTTAAATTTAAAAATCTTAAAGAAATAATGAATGCCAGTATAGAAGAACTTTCAGAAGTCCAGGGTATGGGTAAAGTTCGCGCAAGCCTGCTTCATGACAGATTGAAAAAATTCTCCGAGTATTATCTGTACAATGAACAGTACAGCTACAGGGGAGGAGCAGCTCAAAGAACAGGTTTATAAATATCCAAACCTTTCGGCTATAAGCCCGCTATTTATTAAGTTTTAAAACTTCAATTTCAATTTTTAAATATATATGATATATGCAATTATTACAGCTGCCGGAAAAGGCACGAGGTTAAAAAGTAACATAAGTAAACAGTTTATAAAAATTTACGGCAAACCGGTGCTTGCCCATACAGTAAGTTCATTTGAAACTTGCCGGGAGATTGAGCGCATATTCATTGTAGTGCCAAAAGATTATACTGATTTTTGCAGCAGTGAAATTGTAAACAAGTATAAATTTTCAAAAGTGGAGAGAATAGTAGCAGGCGGCAGCACAAGACAGCAGTCTGTTTTTAATGCATTAAAATTACTTCCTGAAAATTGCAATATAGTATCTGTTCATGATGGCGTAAGGCCACTTATAACGCCTGCTGAAATAGGCAATCTTATTAAAAACCTTATAGCATCCAATAAAGAAGATGATAAGATAAGGGGAATAATTACAGCAGCCCCGGCATACGAAACAGTAAAAAAGATTGACGGCAGTAATAACATTGACTGTACCATAACAAGGTCACTTGTTTGCATGGCGCAGACACCGCAGGTATTTTTTACAGGCACATTGCTTGAAGCTTATAAAAAAGCGGACAGTGAAAACTATTCAGGCACCGATGACTCAAGCCTTGTTGAAAGGCTCGGATGGAAGGTAAAAGCAATAATAGCCCACCAGGAAAATATTAAAATAACAACACCTATGGATCTGTTCCTTGCCGAACTTATTATGCACCGTAATGGCAAACATAAATAAACAAATAGAAAATAGTATCTTTAATATTTAATAACTGTTATTTTATTTTTAAATGATAAGAGGTTAAAATAAAATAAAATAAACTGAAATAGTATAAGAAAAGGAATTGATTAAGGGCTATGCGAATTGGAATTGGATATGATGTCCATACTTTTAAAAAAGGAAGAAAGTTAATTCTTGGAGGCGAACAGCTTGATTATCCGGAAGGTCTTGAAGGCCATTCCGATGCAGATGTTCTTGTTCATGCCATAATGGATTCGCTTCTTGGCGCAGCGGGTCTGCCTGATATAGGAGTATATTTTCCTGATAATGACATGTCTTTTAGGGATATTTCAAGCATTGAGCTGCTTGCCAGGGTGGGCAGGATAATAAAAGAAGCCGGTTATACTGTTGCAAATATTGATACAGTGCTTATACTGGAAAAACCAAGAATTTCAGACTATGCGGAAAAAATGAAAAAGAATATTGCGTGCTCACTGGGAGTGGACAGCAAAATTATTGGCATAAAAGCTACCACCACTGAAGGGCTTGGTTTTGCCGGAAGACGCGAGGGAGCTGCCGCACAGGCTGTTTCAATGATTAATGAATTATGAATCTTTAAATAATATTAAAATATTTTAAAATCTCACAGGAATATAATGGGATTAT
>JACVJB010000149.1 GCA_015711775.1 Actinomycetota bacterium
CTGGGGTTTTGCATTCTTGTCAGTAAATAATTTTACAGTAAGCGACCTGTCAGAAGCAGATGCGCCGCTCCCAATGCGCTTTGCGGAATCTATTGACATTGCAGGCGAGGGACCTGAAGTATTTTTAAATAGCGTTCCTGCAGTGCTGCTGTTTTTTGCGTGTTGGCTCGCAATAGCAAATGACGGAATTTCAAGCTCCTCAAGCCTATGCTGCTCTGCAGCTAAATAAATCAGGCCCTTTCCATGTGTCATAAAAAAATTCATTGACTGGACTGAAACTTTTTCAGCAGCCTGGAAAAGAACACCTTCATTATTGCTTGACCTGTCATCTGAAATAATTAACACCTTACCTTCCCTTATATCATCAAGAACCTCTTCAATAGTGTAAAAATGTTTATCATCTGCAGCCATTGCAGTATTATTTGTAGAATCCGTGTTCAATTAATTTCTCCTTTAGTTTTTCATCTTTTTGTCTTATATATTCCCGGTTTTGCCACCCTGTCTTTATTTGCATATTACTTGAGCCTGAAAATTTTAAGATATTTGCTATATACCGCGCAATAAGGTCAACCTCTATATTTAAGAAATCACCGCTTTTTTTATATTTAAGAGTAGTAAATTCAAATGTATGAGGGATTATAGATACGGTAAAAATATCATCATGAAAATCTGCTACTGTAAGGCTTATTCCGTCAAGACAAACAGAACCCTTTGGCGCAATAAAGACAGTTAAACTGCCGGGAGGCTTAATTTTAAAAAAATATGAATTGCCACTCTTTATAATACCTGCAATTTCAGAAATGCCGTCAATGTGCCCTGAAACAAAGTGGCCGCCGAGCCTCTCATCTGGCTTCAATGAGTTTTCAAGGTTTACAAAATCATTTATTTTTGCATTGCTGAAATTTGTGGTTGACACGGTTACTTCTGAAAGGTCTGCCGTAAAGCTGCTGGCAGTAAAGTCCGTTACAGTAAGGCAGCATCCGTTTACAGCAATTGAATCGCCTTTTTTAATGTCGCTCAGCAGGCTGTTGCAGGAAATTTCAAGCAGCAGGCTTTTGCCTGTGCCAGTAATATTTTTTATTTTTCCTACTTCTTTTATTATTCCAGTAAACATATTAAAACCTTTCAATACAGTTTTTTAACATCATGTTGTTAACCTGACTTTTTAATAAAATAATTTACAACTGCCATATTTATATTTTTATCAAAAACCTGCGCCATCAACATCTGAGGGATAGGCGGTAATCATTAAATCCTGGCCAGTTCTTTTTACTGAGACAAATCTTAGCCCTGTTGCATTATTTACATCTTTTGTACCTAATGTTAAAAACATGCTGTAGGAGCTGTCTCCTCCTATTATTTTTGGGCCGATAAAGAAAATAAATTTATCTGCAAGCTTTTTTTTGACAAAATCTGTGGCAAGAGTGGGGCCGCACTCTACCAGCACTGATGTTATCCCGTAATTTCTGTAAAGGGTTTTTAATATAAATTCAAGGTCAAGTCTCTGCCCGTGTTCTGCCGGCGCAAGGACAACATCGATACCTTTTTCTTTAAGTAAATCAATTCTTTTATTAAAAGTGCCATCATTTATATTTTCCATTGATGCAAAAACAACAGTTTTTATTTCGCCTGCTGTGCCGGCTATTTTTGAACCTATAGCTATTTTAAGGCTTGAATCAAGCACTGCCCTGAAAAACTTTTTATTTTTTAAGGCAAAAGACCTTCCACTGGATAAATTCCTTGGATACAAAAGCGGATCATCCGCAATCACCGTATTTATACCCGTTAACACGCAATCACTTTCATACCTTAATTTCTGAACAATGGCCCTGGACATCCCACCTGTAATCCACTTTGAATGGCCTCCTGCAGCAGCAGTTTTACCGTCAATGCTGGCAGCAGTTTTTAGGATAACAAAGGGCATTCCAGTCTTTATATGCTTGAAAAAGACCTCATTTAACCTGCCTGCCTCACTTTCAAGCAGTCCGGTGCGCGCCTCTATTCCTGCCTGCCTTAAACGTTCAATTCCTTTTCCGCTGACACGGGGGTTGGGATCAATAACTGCTGCAATAACTTTGCTAAAACCGTTTTTAATTATTGCCTCGGTGCACGGCGGCGTTTTTCCATAAAAAGAGCAGGGCTCAAGGGTCACATACATAACTGCATCTTTTAAGAGCCTCTTATCGCTGCAGCTGTTTATTGCTTCAATTTCAGCATGCGCAAGCCCCGCCTTTTTGTGGTATCCGCTTGCAACTATACTGCCATTATTTACTATTACAGCGCCAACAAGAGGGTTTGGGCTTGTTCTGCCTTTTGCTTTTGCTGCAAGCTTTAAGGCAAGCTTCATATATTTTCTGTCCTGCTGTGTAAAACCTGAATTATTCTTTTGCATATCCATAAAAGTAAATATTGAAACTACACTACACAGATTTAAATAAAAAAAGCCATGGAGAAAATCCATGGCTTAAAGCAATACTTTAATTCAGTGTTTTTGAAAAATAAACCTGTAAAAATAAAATGCAGTTAATAATATTTAGTTATATATCTGTCTGGTATTATTATTTCAGGCAACCTTATTGCCCGAATATCAATGAAATTGTAAAATAACTGCTAACCCGGCTTATTTTTCAAAGCATTTAAGTCATAAATTTTCTCCCATCCAGACTGTAACTGTCGGTTTTAGAATTTCGCTAAATCAGCCTTATTCCGGTCAAATAAGGTTTGCGGACTTTACCGCCGGTAGGGGATTTCACCCAACCCCGAAAATTTATTTTTCGCAAGAAAAAATTATAACAGAAGATAATGCTATTTTCAAAATAAATTCAGGTTATGCATTAATAAAAAAGCTCATTTATAACTCTGTACAATAATTATATTTTAACTTAAAATGATTTCCAGATAAAAATTATCATAATATGTTTGGGGGATAAAATAAATGAAAATAGGTATTTGCGCAAGTTTGTGGACATATCCATTCAATATGCAAAGTTTAGACATACTTAAGAAAATCGAAAACTTTGGTTTTGATGCTGTTGAATTTTCTATAGAAGACAGGTCAGAAGATAATCTTGCGGCAATAAAAGAAAGCCTCAAAAAAACAAACCTTGCATGTATATTGGGAAGTTCTTTTGTTGAAGGAAATTTATTGAGCAGTGACGCTAATACAATTAAAGCGGGAGTTAAATATGTAAAAGAATCAGTAGATGTTTGTGAATATCTGGGATCAGGTATTTTAGCCGGTCCTGTATATGGTTCTTATATAAATACGGATTTCTTAGTCCCGGCAGTTAAGAATAAAGCCAGGCAGCAGGCTGTAGAATTGTTAAAGGAAATCGGAGCTTATGCATTGGGTAAAAATATAAAAATTGCTGCTGAACCTTTAAACAGGTATGAAACAAACTTTTTAAATACTGCAAATGAAGCTGTAGAATTTGTTAGTGAAATAAACTTGCCCAATGTAGGTTTAAATCTTGATACTTTTCATATGCATATGGAAGAGAAGAGCATAAAGAAAGCTATATTAAATGCCGGAGAGCATCTTTTTCATTTACACGTACCAGAAAATGACCGCGGCACCCCTGGCACCGGCGATGTTGACTGGGACGGCATTGCAGAATCGTTAAAGAATATCAACTTTTCGGGAGCAATTATAATGGAAAGCGGCAGCCCGTATGCCGGAGAGATATCAAAAATTGGAGCTTTCTGGAGAAGCTATGACTATCCTCCTGATAAAATGGCTGAAGAGGGATTGAAGTTCTTAAGGAAAAAATTCAGCGGGTAGCCATTATTTTTTGTAAATTCGACACACTGAAGAATTTCAAGCAGGTAAAAATATAAAACTGCCTAAAAAGTAAGCACTTTTCTTTCTTCTTTAATATATTGAGTCAGTACCGGTCCCATAGGTTTAACTTCTATTCCCATCTCAGCCAGATTATCTGCTACTCTATACATATTAGCGCATGTAATACATGCTTCTACTTTAATCCCGCTTTTTTTCATTTCATGGACATATTCCTGTAATTCATGATCATCGCTTAACAATCTAGCTGATGGCCCCCAAACAATTAAAATTATATCTTTCCACCATTTATTTATTTTAGCATTCAGATTACAAAAAGGTCTGCTTGGATTAAGCTATTTTACCATAAGCAATTTTACCATGAAATTTCAAAAATATTT
>JACVJB010000150.1 GCA_015711775.1 Actinomycetota bacterium
GATAACTAAAGAAAAAATACTTAAAATACTTGTGGGCATAAGGGGTACCCAGCGTGTCACTGACCAGAATCCTGAGGACAAATACCAGGCTCTTCAGAGATTCGGCAAAGATATAACAGATCTTGCTCGCAGGCAAAAGCTGGATCCTGTAATCGGGAGGGATGATGAAATAAGGCGCGTAATACAGGTCCTCTCAAGACGCACTAAAAACAATCCTGTTCTTATCGGGGAGCCTGGCGTAGGAAAAACTGCTATAGTAGAGGGGCTTGCCCAGCGCATTGTTTCCGGCGATATTCCTGAGGGACTTAAAGGCAAAAAAGTCATATCGATTGACATAGGCTCAATGGTCGCCGGCGCCAAATACAGGGGCGAGTTTGAAGACAGGCTTAAAGCTGTTTTAAAAGAAATATCAAAATCAGAGGGAAATATAATAATATTTCTTGATGAGCTGCATACAATTGTCGGAGCGGGAGCAGCAGAAGGGGCAATAGATGCATCCAATATGCTAAAGCCAATGCTTGCGCGTGGCGAGCTGCATGCAATAGGCGCCACAACTCTTGATGAATACAGAAAGCATATAGAAAAGGATGCTGCGCTTGAAAGAAGATTCCAGCCCGTCCTTATAAACGAGCCTTCTGTTGAAGATACAATTGCTATACTTCGGGGACTGAAAGAAAAATATGAAGTTCATCACGGTGTCAGAATTAAAGATTCTGCCATCATTGCGGCAGCCATGCTTTCAGAAAGATATATATCTGACAGGTTCATGCCTGACAAAGCGATTGATTTGATAGATGAGGCAGCGTCGCGGCTTCGAATTGAGATAGATAGCATGCCCACTGAAATAGATGAGATAGAGCGCAGGATAAAACAGCTTGAAATAGAAGAACAGGCATTAAAAAAAGAAAAAGACAAAGCATCAAAGGAAAGAATTGAAAAGCTGAAAAAAGAACTTTCAGAACTTAAGGAACAAAGCAACAGCATGAAAGCTCACTGGATGGAGGAAAAAAAAGCAATAGGCGCCATAAGGAACCTAAAGGAAGAGCTTGAGAAGGCAAAGCTTGCAGCAGAACAGGCCGAAAGGGATGGAGATCTCGCAAAGGCTGCAGAACTGCGCTATGGAAGGCTTCTTGAAATCCAGAAAGAGCTTGAAGCTGAAAATAAAAAGCTGGAGGCTCTCCAGAAAGACATTAAAATGCTTAAGGAAGAAGTTGACGAGGAGGATATAGCAGAAACAATATCCAAATGGACAGGCATACCAATCTCCAGGCTTGTTGAGGGGGAAATTGAAAAGCTTATTAACATGGAAGAAAGGCTCAAACATAAAGTTATCGGGCAGGATGAGGCAATAAAAACAATATCAGATGCAATAAGGCGCGCGCGTGCAGGGCTCCAGGATCCCAACAGGCCCACAGGTTCCTTTATTTTTGTTGGCCCCACAGGTGTGGGGAAAACTGAGCTTTCAAAAGCACTTGCAGAATTTTTATTTGATGATGCAAGATCCATGGTGCGCATAGATATGTCTGAATATATGGAAAAACACACTGTTTCAAGGCTTATAGGAGCTCCGCCGGGATACGTAGGCTATGATGAAGGCGGGTATCTTACTGAAGCAGTCAGGCGCAAGCCTTATAGCGTTATTCTGCTTGATGAAATCGAAAAGGCCCATCACGACGTGTTTAATATACTGCTGCAGATAATGGATGACGGAAGGCTTACTGACGGACACGGCAGGACAGTTGATTTTAAAAATACTGTCATTATCATGACTTCAAATATAGGGAGTCAGTGGATTGCAGAGCTTGGCGCAGGCGATGAAAACCAAATGCGCAGCAGAATAAATGAAGCCTTGAAATTAAATTTCAAGCCTGAATTTTTAAACAGGGTGGATGATATCATTATATTCCACAGGCTCGGACTTGAGCAGATTAAAAAAATTGTTGATATTCAGATAGAGGGTCTCAGGAGAATGCTTGATGCAAAAAAAATTACCATTGAAATAGACGAAAAGGCAAAAGAACTTCTCGCAAATGAAGGATTTGACCCTGTTTATGGCGCAAGACCATTAAAAAGAGTTATACAGAACCAGATACAGAACAGGCTTTCTTTAATGATTTTAAACGGCCGGATTAAGGAAGGTAGCATGGTAAAAATTGGTGTTTTAGGCCCTGAAGGCAAAACTCTGGATTTTAAAATAACAGACTGATTGATTTTTACATTTTAATTACTACTTCAGGCAGAGCCTGATGCAAGTTCTTTTTCTTCAATATTATCATCTGTTAAGTTAACAGCGTTGCTATTCCCGCTAATACTGGTACAGTCTGTTGGCCTGAAACCGCCTGAAATCTTTTTAGAGTGACGGTTTTCCTTTGATCCTATTATCCCGTCAGCTTCATTTTTTAATTTGGCGAACTCATTTTCCAGTCTTTTTGTAACCCTGCTTATGATTTTTTTATAAGAGTTTTTATCTGTCATTTCCATAAAATCCGAGAAAATATTTTCAGCAACAGGATCTATCGGTTCTCCAATAAAAACATGTATTTTTCTGAAAGTATTTGAAAATAATGAATATACGCCTTCCATAACAGGATTTTTACCGCATTTCGAATCCGGGGCAGGGCCTTTATGTATGTTATGAATATATACTGGAATAATTGGAAGTTTTGTTTTATAGCTGAGATATGCTGCCCCGTTATGAAATTTTCCAAAATTATTATTTTTATTGAGATTTCCCTCAGGAAAAATGCCAAAAAATGTCTTTTTATCCTTTGCGATTGAGAATAATTCTCTGAAACTGTTAATGTTTTTCAGGAATTCTGTCTTGAATATGGGTATACTGTTTGTAAATTTCCTGAAGAAAAAATCTGTAAATCTTGTTTTAAATCTATCACTGTCTGCTATAAAATATATTTTTTTCCTTAATGCTCCAAGAACTATAATAGGGTCAGCGCCAGTTGTATGATTAAAAGTGAAAATTCCTGAATTCTTGCCGGAAAGTTTTTTTTTATTTACCACATTTATTCTTACAACACACAATCTGTAAAAATTAATGAATAAAAAGCGTGGAGTGTTATATAAAATATTAAGAAGGATCTCTTTAATTGTTTGCAATATCTTCATGTCTTTAAAAAAATTACTTAATAATAATTCTTATATCACAGGTGGTAAAAATATTCAAATAAATAAAAAGATGATTCCCAAGAAAAAATCTAACCTGTAAAATCGTGTATAAATATAAAATTAAAATTTCAGTTAGTGTTTAATTTATTGAAAAACTTATTTATATTCCTGTAGTGGGTCCCCCTCCAGTATAATTTTTTACAGCTAGTGCATAATAGAAAATAATTCTGGGTACTGTAAACATAATCAGGAATCTGTTTTTTGACATTCTCTTTTTTTATTTCTTTGAGGCAGGTATTACAATCAATACATCTTGTAAGCGAAGGCCTTAAATCAATATGAAGCTCATTTTTTAACTGATTTAGTTGTACTGACAGGCTGTCATCTTCAATAAAGACTGATTTAATAATATGGTTTCTGATATCCCTTCTTTCAAGCATAAGTCTGTCTCTTGTAAGTATTGTACGGTCTTCATTCCTGGCTATTTCTATAATCTTGTCATCCTTCATATCGTTTACATAAGCAACGTCATATCCGGCCATTCTAAGGTATTTTGCGAGCTTTCCAACCATTACATCTGCTATGAATTTCATTTTCTGCTCTTAAAAAATTAAATATTGAAGAAAATAACAATAATTATTATATAATATAAATATGACAAATGAAGAAGAACAAAATAATGCTATTATAACAGCAAGACAAACAATAGATAATTTATTAGAAAAAACAATTAATAATTTAAAAGAGCCTATTTAAATTAGAATAAATAATAGTTTTGATGGATGTAATTTCAACCATCTTTATCGCTCGAATACGGTAATCAGTATACTTTTTTTTAATAGAAACTAGCAGACAAGCACTGATAGTTGGAACACGCGACTCGAATTAATTTCAGTGACATATTCATTTAAATTAGAATAGTCTAATGAGTTAAGTTAATCTCTGAAATTTAATCTAATTATACATGTGGTCTAACATTAATGTCGTTAATCAAGTACATCAAAAACCACAAATTGTATCTAATCTTCTCAGA
>JACVJB010000151.1 GCA_015711775.1 Actinomycetota bacterium
AGGATATATTTCCTTCAAACATGGGGCTTGCTTCGTCACTTGTTATGGGGCTCAGTGTCGGCACAGCGTCAATTACAATAATATTTCTTGGTAAAGTGGCAGATAATGTTGGAATAGAAAAAATGCTTAATTATATTATTTTTTTAGTTATTGCTACCGCTGTGATACTAACTGTTTATTCGTTCCTGCCTGAAGATAAAAACATCATTAAATAAACTGATTCGCTGCAGAGCCGCGGACTCACTCGCCTTTACCTTCTTTTATTTTTTCTTTTATGATAAAAACAATAAAATTTTTTACTTCCTTAGCACCATCAAGAGCTTGTTTCATATCATCTTCATCAAGAGTAAGCTCCATTGGGTATCTGGGCTGGACACCATATGCGGTAAGATCTGAACAATTATCCGCTATATTTTTAAATGAATCAGAATAATTTATACAAAGTTTACATAATTCATCCAGGTCATACATTTTTGGTGGCACTTCTCCACAGAAAACAAGATACCCTTTAAGATACTTTTCAGCTGATTGTTGGCAATGATAGCATATTATCTCAATTGGCAACGGCTTCATTTTCTTTAGATATTCTGCTGTTTTCAAATCCATATCAGCAAGTCTTTGCCATTCTTTATATTCTTTTATATTAACCATATATCAATATCCCATTCTTTTCTATCTGGCTCTCTATTGTAATAAAGGACTTTCTTCTATTAAATTTTTTTTCTTTTCCCACAATAATATCAACCGGCATTGTCTTTTTGTCCCTGATAACCTTACGGATCAGTTTCATGGCATCGATTTCCTTGATTACTGCTTTATCAGACATTACTATATAAATATCAAGATCTGAATCGGCATCTGGTTTACCGTCTGCATAGGAACCAAAAAGAAATATTTTTCCCACAGGGATTGTTTTTATTATCAGATCCTTTAGAATATCCAATTCATCTTTTATTCTTCTATTCATTGCTATCCATTATGCCTTTGTTTATATGAGATATAAATATTGAATTAAACTGAAACTGTAATGATATTTTAACATATTTACTTTAATTTATAAGAATTATTAATAAGAGTGTCTTCTGGGGTCCGGCATATGCTCCCTCAAGTTTTTCGTCTCGCCTGCTGGCTCGCTGCAGAGCCGCGGACTCACTCGCCTTCGCTCGCTCCGTCTATTCAAATCCCGTAAAATATGCGCCTGTGGCATATTTTACATCATGTAGCTTTACTTTTAATTTTGGTTTCATGGCGGAGAGGGAGGGATTTGAACCCTCGAGGCGGGTTTTGGTCCGCCTACTCGATTTCGAGTCGAGCGCTTTCAGCCAGCTCAGCCACCTCTCCAGCAAACAAGGCTTATATATTTCCTTTAAGATAATCCTGCCTCAAGTTTTCAGGCAGCTTTTCAATGACATATCTTAACATAGTCCTTGGCATTATTTTATAATTATGATTTAAAAATTTTAGCAATATGCCTGTCGATATTCTTTTGCCGACTTCCCTTAGCATCCATCCTGCCGCTTTTTGAATAAGATCATGATTATCATACAGCAGCATTTTAACAATTCTCAAGGTATCTTCGCTTTGCCCATTTGTTATGAAAAAAAATGTGGAAATAATGGATATTCTTCTTTCCCATAAATCTGGTGACTTTGCAAATTTATATAAAATATCCTTTGGCCTTTTCAATAAATAATTTCCTGCAATTTTATAAGCAGATAAATCTACAAGATCCCAGTTATTTATATACCTGGTATTTTTTATATAGTCATTAAATATTTTCTCTTTAGTCTTGTCATCGCCTTTTTCAAATTTATATGTAAGTATAAAAAGCGCCAGCATGCGTTTCTCGTGTATCGGTGATTTTATCAATTTCAGTGAATCTTCATATTCAAGATTATAATACTTTTTTGCAAGACTTCGTAACTTCGGCACATTTACACCGATGAAAATATCGCCTTCCCCATACTGTCCAGTTCCAGTTTTAAAAAACCGCATAAGTATTTCGGCTTTTGAGGAATCAGCCAGACTTTCCATCTCTTTTTCCAGGCTTTTAAGAGTTTGTTTCATATCTTTTTTCACAGAATAAACAAAACTTCCACTGGCAGTAAGAAAGTATTTAAAAAACTCTCTTATTATTTTTCTGCAATTACCAGCATCTCAAAATCAGCAGTAGTTAATTTATCGTTTCTTGAAAAAGCTCCAAGACTGGCGCCAAATATTTCTGTTTTAACATACCCAAGAGTTTTTAATATCCATGTTATTTCAGGTGGCGTATAATACCTTTCATTGCATTTTAAAATTTTTTTATTCCCGTTATCGTCTTCAAACTCTATTATGTTGTGGTCACGAAATGTCATAAAATCAAATGTATTTTTTTTATAGGTAGCATTGCCTTCCAGGCATGATGATTTGGTAAAATCTTCAATCGAATTACACAAGGCAAATAATCCGTTAAGTGTTGTAAATATGAGTTTACCATGATCTTTTAAAGATTTTGTAGCATTTTCAAGTATTTTAAAATTCATTTCGTCGGTTTCCATTAATGGAAAAGCAGCTTCGCAAATCATAATAACAAGATCAAATTCATTTAAGAACGACAAGTTCCGTGCATCCTGCTCCAAAAAATTAATTTCAAGCCCATTTTGTGACGCTTTTTCTCTTGCTCTTGCAAGTTGTGAATCTGATAAATCTACACCGGTAATATTATAACCTCGTTTGGCCATCTCAATTGTATGGCGCCCTGTTCCGCAACCCAAATCCAGTATTTTTACTGCTTTGTTATAGTTAATCTCTTTTTCAATAAAATCACATTCACCGGATGTTCCCTGGGTAAATACTTCATTGTCATATTTCTGTCCATAATTTTCAAAAAGTGATTCGTACCATTGTTTCATCTGTAATCCCCTTGTTTTAAAGCAGTTGTTGTGTTCATGGCGGAGAGAGAGGGATTCGGTCTTTCGTCTCGCCTGCTGGCTCGCTGCAGAGCCGCGGACTCACTCGCCTTCGCTCGCTCCGTCTATTCAAATCCCGTAAAATATGCGCCTATGGCATATTTTACAATATATAGCTTTACTTTTAATTTTAACTTCATGGCGGAGAGGGAGGGATTCGAACCCTCGAGGCGGGTTTAAACCCGCCTAACCGCTTAGCAGGCGGCCCTTTTCGGCCTCTCAAGCACCTCTCCAATAACTTTATGGGCATGAAACTAAAAAAGTTGAATAATTTTAAATAATTTCCCTAAAATTAGCAACTGTTAAAGCAAGGATTATAATACCATAATTTTAAAAATAATCATTAAAATGAAAAATTGACTTATTTAAAATATTTGTGAAATTAAAAAAATATTTCATAATAGAGGATTTTAAATTGGTTCGCCTGCGAAGAAACTTATCTTAAGATTAAAAATTAAATTTTGATGGCGCGCCTGAGAGGATTCGAACCTCCGACCATTGGTTTCGTAGACCACCGCTCTATCCAACTGAGCTACAGGCGCAGAGCGTGGCGGAGAGGGAGGGATTCGAACCCCCGGAGGACATAGCCCTCAACGGTTTTCAAGACCGTCGCATTCAACCACTCTGCCACCTCTCCAGAATCAAAAATTATAGCACATTTTATATATAATAAAATAAAAAACAAACACAGAATTGACAGTTTAAATAAGATTGAAAGTCAACGCAAAAGGCTTTGGCTATTTCTCTAATTTTTTTTCTTAATTATCGTAAAATTTACGAGACGACATGACACGAAACAAATACTTTTCATGTTTTTCCTTTTTTTTCATGAACTCACTGATGGACAAATTTCAGGTGAAGTATGATACACTAACCCAAACTGAAAGCCGTCCGTTGTCAGAAAGATATGAACATCGTGATGATCAACACCGAGTTAACATTCTAGAAGGCTAGAAAAACACGAGGATATAAAAAAACATCATTAAATCAACACACGTATCTCTATGATATTTATCATAATGTATCGCTTACCTGCCTGACTGCCAAGTTTATGATTTATTTTTTTCCTCCCAAAAATTATAAGTTGCATAATACGTGACACGACACATAATACAGTTAAGTTAGGAAACAACTGAATGTATCATATTCAAGTGAACGGAACCAACGGGCTTTATTAAATTTTAATTACATTTTTGCATCT
>JACVJB010000152.1 GCA_015711775.1 Actinomycetota bacterium
TTGAGCGCGCTCTTGAATTTTACAGGAACCGGGACATTTGGCATGAAATAATGGCTAATGCCATGCAGCAGGATTTTTCTTGGGATTATTCGGCTGCAGAATATATAAGGCTTTACAGAAGTCTTATGAAAGAATAATAAGAAAAAGCAGCATTTATATGCAGCAGTTAAAATAATAATAAACATATTATATAAATAAAAGGCGGGATTGTGAGCGCTGAAGACATTATAAAAGAGTATCAGGATATATTGAGGCAGTACAATATTTTAAACCAGATTTCAAAAACTGTTTCATCAACGCTGGATTTAAACAAAATACTTAAAATAATACTCACAGGAGTCACGTTCGGGGATGGTTTCGGTTTTAACAGAGCATTTCTTTTTTTAATTGACAGGCACTCAAAAAACCTCAGGGGCAGGATGGCTATAGGCCCCTCATCTGCTGAAGATGCCTGGAAGGTCTGGAACGAGATAAAAGACAAAAATTATTCACTGGAAGAATACCTCGGTTCAGAAAAATTCGAAAACGAACAGCAGTTTTCAGTCCTTGACGAAAAAATAAAGCAAATATCAATGCCGATTGATAAAAACAGGGTGGTCTGGAAATGCCTTCAGGATGGAATACCGAGAAATGTTGATCTTGTTTCTGCTGCAGCAGGCGGCGAAAATGAACCGGTTGAAGACAGCGGGCCTGCCGCTTTATTTAAAGAGAGACAGGCATTTTCACAGGATGGTTTAGTGCAGGTAATAACTGTAAATGATTCAGCCCTGATAGACGCTGAGCTTGCAGAATATATAGATCATCCCAAATTCTGCATAATCCCTCTTATAAGCCGTACAAAAAAGGTGGGCATACTTATAGTTGACAATAAGTACAACCAGAGGGATATAACATCTGATGATATAAAATTTCTGCTGCTCCTGGGACAGTTTGCAGCATCATCCATAAGAAACACAATAATATATAATGACTTAAAAGACAGCATTTCCGCCCTTTCAAAGCTTAATATGAAGCTTAATTATCTTAAAGACTATAATGAAAAGATAATCGAAAGCATTCCTGTAAGTATCATAGTGGTGGATCATAATTTTACCGTTACCCAGTGCAATGAAAACTGCGGA
The DNA here is from genome assembly GCA_015711775.1 of Actinomycetota bacterium. Classification (GTDB taxonomy): domain Bacteria; phylum Actinomycetota; class Humimicrobiia; order Humimicrobiales; family Humimicrobiaceae; genus VGAZ01. The sequence goes on from JACVJB010000152.1 coordinate 1,122, forward strand.
AAGCTTATGGGTTTTTCAAAAGAAATTGTTATGGGCAAACAGATTAATACTCATGAGATATATATAGACGGGATAAATCTTATTGATGAAGTATTTAAAGTTATAAAGGAAAATAAAGCCCAGGGGTTTTACAAAGTAAACATGACAATAAACGGGGAAAAGTCAGATGAAATTTTTGACATTATGCTTGTTCCCTTTAAATTTTCTGAAGAAAACCCTGAAGGCGCCGTTATAATTGTTGAAAATGTGACAAATACTGTGCGTCTTGAAACTGAGCTCAGTAATACAAAAAAACTTTCACAGCTTGGAAAGCTTGCAGCTACAGTTGCCCATGAGATAAGAAACCCGTTAATTGCAATTGGCGGGTATGCTGCCAGGGTAAAAAGGAAATTCCTTGAGGGCGCCCAAACTGATATTGGCAATCTTGAAATAATAATTGAAGAGGTAAAACGCCTTGAGCGTATAGTAAACGAAATACTTGATTTTGCATCCGGCAGGGAAGTAAAATTTAGCGAAGTTAATATATCGCTTTTGCTGCTTGAATGCATAAATCTTGCAAAAGCTGCAGCAGAGCAGAACAACCTGGAAATAATATTTGACTGCGGCAGAGATCTTGTGGAAAATGCTAACCTTCATGTTTTTGGCTCGCGCGATCATCTAAAACAGGCATTTTTAAATATACTTAACAATGCAATAGATGCAAGCGGAAAAAAAGATAAAATCAAAATATGTATAGCAAAAGGGGCAAAAGACTCCTTTTATGATTTTTCAGATAGCGCCCGGAAAATGCAAGACAGCATTTCAGGTATATTTTCCAAAGACAGGGCGGAAGGCGAGCCAGAATATATTATAATATACATCAATAACAGCGCCCCGCTTGCAAACAGGGAGGATATTAAGAATATATTCCTGCCATTTTACACTACAAAAACAAAAGGCACGGGACTTGGGCTTACAATAACTAAAAAGATAATAGAGCAGCATGCAGGCAAAATAGAAGTTAACAGCAGTATTGAAAACGGGACCACTTTTGCAATAAAATTACCTTTAATGGATATATGATAATTAAACAATTGTTTTTGGAGGGTCACAGATGAAAAAGATTCTGGTTGTTGAAGACGATATGCCGATAAGAAACCTTTACAAGGAAGAACTTATAGATGAAGGCTATGATGTTATAACTGCGACTGACGGGGTTAACGGTTATGAGCTTTTTAAGAGTAGCAGGCCTGACCTTATAACTATTGATATAAAAATGCCTAATATGAATGGACTTGAACTTCTTGATAAGATAAGAAAGGAAGACAGGGATATCCCCATTATAATATATTCCGCATATGGAGAATTTACGCAGAATTTTTCCACATGGGCCGCAGATGAATACCTTGTAAAATCATCTGATCTTACTGAATTTAAAAATAAAGTTAAAGAACTGCTGCTCAGGTAGCGGTACTGGAGATAAAATTGCCACAATACAGAAAAGATATAATATTGGACGAATGGGTCATAATTGCCACCGAGCGGGCAAAAAGGCCCGAAAATTTCAGGGAAGAAAAAATAAAAATAAATAATTCAACGCCCGCAATCTGCCCTTTTGATGCGGGTAATGAACAAATGACCCCTGCTGAAATATTAAGAATTAAAAGTAACTCAGAGCTCAGCGAGGGAAGTGACGGAGCATGGCAGGTAAGAGTTGTGCCGAATAAATTTCCTGCGCTTGTGCGTGACGCCGAGCCTGTTTCACGCAAATACGGCCCATATATGAGTATGGACGGATTCGGCATACATGAGGTGGTAATACATACCCCTGAGCATATAACAAACATAAGCAGTCTTGAGAGAAGCAGGTTAAGCATTATAATTGACGTGTATGTAAAAAGGATAAGGGAGATTAAGAAAAATACAAGAATTGAAAGTGTGATAATCATGCTTAACCAGGGTAAAGAGGCCGGAGCCTCTCTTGAACATTCGCATTCACAGATATTTGGGCTACCCCTTATTCCCCCTGTTCTTGAAAAGGAAATATATGGCACTGCAAGATATTTTAAGCAAAACAAAAAATGCGCAATGTGCGCAATAATTGAATTTGAGCTCAGCCAGGACAGGCGGGTTGTTTATAAAAACGGCAATTTTGCAGTAATTCAGCCGTATGCATCAAGAAACCCTTTTGAGACATGGATAGTGCCCCTTTGGCATGACCCGAATTTTGAAAACATAGAGGACGCAAAAATTGATGATTTTGCTGACTGTCTGAAAAGGGTTGCAGATTTTTTCCATGCTGAATTAAACGAACCGTCTTTTAATTATTACATACATACAGGTCCGCTTCATCTTGAGGATTATAATGTTAATTATCACTGGAACTTTGAATTTATACCGAAACTGTCAATAAAGGCAGGTTTTGAGATAGCGACAGGAATTGATATATGCATTACAACTCCTGAACATACAGCGGATTTTATGAAACAAAGCAGCGCTTTTAAGTAACGGGGTAATATTTTGGCGCAAGAGTAAAACAGTTGTAATATAATAATAAAGTTATCCTGATTTTTATTATTTAAAATGATGAAAACGGATCTGTTAAAAATAAGAAAAATACTGCTCATATCGCTGTCAGCGCTTGCTGTCTGTGTAATTATATGCTTTTTCGTATTTGATATGCTGAAGTTTTATTCAATACTTGCAAGCGGGCTGCTGACGCTTATCCTTTTTTCAGCAACCCTTCTTTTTTACTGGCTTGCTTTAAAAAACAGAAACAGTAAAACCGGCGCCTATATTTTCCTTGTTTTTTTCATCATTATTGTTTCTTTTGTAAATCTCATTAGCAGATAAGAATTCATTTTCTATATTATATTTAATCTTTTTTTTATGATTTTTTTCATTATCTTTTTTTTCAGGCATAACAATAAATTCCCATTCTTCCAAATGGTTCAATATCTTATCAAGAATATTACTTAATCTATCCATATCGCCATATTGTCTTCCATAAAAAGTTTTTTCAAAAAATTTAATTAACTCACCTCTTT
>JACVJB010000153.1 GCA_015711775.1 Actinomycetota bacterium
AGGCATTAAGGAAATACTTATGCCCGGCGGCAATTATGCAAATGCAATAGATTTGTCATTAAAAATATCAGATTTTTTTAAACAGCAACTTTCTTTGAGTGAAAATGACAGCAGCCGGCAGACTGAAAAAATGAAAGAAGCAGGCGCAACATCAGCAGAATTAAAAAAATTTGAGGACACTTTAAAATCTGCTGTCAGGCATAAGAAAAATAAATATTATAATTTGGGAATGCAATTTGTTTTTGATATAATAACTGCCTGGCTTACAGACATAGTTTCGGTAATTGCCGGCGCCGGCCCGGACGCGATTAATTATCCGGCAAATTTTGATTTTATTAAAAAAAATGCAGTTTCAGTAAAGATAGAAAGATTAATGAATATTATTGAAGTTGTGGAGAAAAACAAGTTATGCCTTAAGTATTCTATCTATGACGAAATTGCAATGGACAATATATTCTTAAAGCTCCGCAAAGCACTGGAGCAGAAATAGAGGTATTAAAATGCCCGTTACACTAGGAGTTATATTCAGAAAGAGCGGAAATATTTATTATTATAACCCCATGGACATAGAACTTGCTGTCGGGGATAAGGTCATCTGCCATTTGGACAATATCACTGAAATAGGTGAAGTTGTGAGCCCGCCTGCAGAGGTGGATGCCACTGACCTTTCACACCAGGCAAGTAAAATAATCAGAAAGGCCACAGAATATGACCTTTCGGTCCTTGATTTGAATAAATCAAAGGAAGCGGAAGGATTTAAAAAATTTGAGGAACTGGCCCGTTCGCATAAACTTCTCATGAAGCTTGTGGATGTGCATGTTCTTTTTGACAAGAGCAAAATGATATTTTACTTCACAGCCGAAAGAAGAGTTGATTTCAGGGATATGGTAAAAGAGCTTGCATCCTATTTTAAGATAAGAATTGAGCTGAGACAGATTGGCGTAAGGGATGAGGCAAAAATAGTTGGCGGGCTTGGCCCGTGCGGGATGGATTTATGCTGTAAAAGCTTCCTGACAGATTTTGAGTCCATTTCAATTAAAATGGCAAAGGACCAGAACCTTCCGCTTAATCCTTTAAAGATTTCAGGCATATGCGGAAGGCTTATGTGCTGCATCAAGTATGAGTATGACTCATACAAGGAATTTGTGGACATCGCTCCGGAGCGGGGCGTAAAGGTAAAAACAAAACATGGCACGGGAGTTGTTATCGGCCTTGAGCCTTTAAAGAAATCTTTAGTAGTTGAATTTGAAAACCAGAACAGAATGTCAATGCTTTTATCAGATGTAGAGGTTACCGGTGAAAAGGTGCAGCTTGAGCCGGAGGCCAGAAACAACCCGGATGATTTGCCGATGTAGCTCAATTGGTAGAGCAGCTCATTCGTAATGAGCAGGTTACCGGTTCAAGTCCGGTCATCGGCTCCATGATTTATAAAGGAATTTGTTTATCGTATGCTTATACAAAATTTAAGAAAAAGATTATCAGATGAGATACTGTTATTGCTAAAAAACTCTTCCGGGGAAAATGAAGGATCCCTTAATGATAAAGTTATGCAGATAACTTTAACCATCCCCAAGAACCGGGATTTTGGCGACCTGTGTACAAATGCCGCGCTTGTGCTTGCGCCCGTCTTGAAAAAACCCCCCCTGAAGATTGCGGAAGATATAAAGCGGCATATAATAAGCGCCTGGCCGGAAGCTGCAGGCGCTAATGTTGCAGCTCCCGGGTTTATTAATTTTTTTATCAGCAGGGATTATATTATAAAAAACCTTGAAGGAATTGCCATTAAAAAAGATGATTATGGCCGCAATGAACACGGAGCTAATACTAAATTGCAGGTCGAATTTGTAAGCGCAAATCCTACAGGCAGCCTGCATATAGGCCATGGCAGGTGGGCGGCCCTTGGAGACAGTCTCTCAAACATTTTTGCTTCAAATGGTTTTGATGTGTGCCGCGAATATTATATTAATGACTTCGGCAGCCAGGCTGCAAAATTTTCTTTATGCCTTGCCAGCCTTTACCTCAGATCCTTCGGGCAGAATACTCAATATCCCGAAGACGGTTACCCCGAAGATCTTGTTAAAAGTGTAGTTGACCAGATACTGCAGGAAGAAAAACTCCCTGAAGGAGCAGGATTTAAAGGCAGTTACTTGAAAAACAAAAGCGCCGGCAGCTTTAAAACATCTTCAGAATATGCCCGCCCGGAATTAATTGACTCTATGGTTGATATCGGCGCAATCGGACGCAGGGGTATTGAAATAATGATAAACAGGATTGCTGTAACCCTGAAATCAATGAACGTACAGTTTGATGAATGGTTTTATGAAAGCAGCCTGTATAAAAATGCCGGTTTTGAAAAAACAATAAAACAACTTGAGAAAGAAAACATAATTTATGCAAAAGATGATGCAATATGGTTTAAAGCAGCGCAGTACGGAGACGAGAAGGATAGGGTAGTAATCAGAAGCGGAGGGGAGCCTACATACTTTGCATCAGATATAATGTACCTTATAAATAAAGCAGGCAGGGGATTTAAAAGGCTTATATACATACTTGGGGCTGATCATCACGGTTACATAAAAAGGCTGCATGCGATTGGAAAGGCTACAGGTTTTAATGAGCGCAATATAGAAGTTATAATTGGCCAGCTTGTCCGCCTTGTACAAAAGGGCCAGCCGGTAAAAATGTCCAAAAGAAAAGGCAATGTCTATATGCTTGATGATCTTTTAAAAGAGGTTGGAAGCGATGCAGTCAGGTACTTTTTTACTGCAAACTCTTTTAATACACCCATGGATTTTGACCTGGACCTTGCAAAACAGAAATCAAACAAGAACCCTGTTTATTATATACAGTATGCGCACGCGCGCATTGCAAATATAATTGATAAAGTAAGGCAGGGATTTGCCGCAGGCGAGCTTGATTTTGACAGCAATGAGCTCAGGCTTCCGGACAAATGGAGCGATAATTTTGAGGACGTTTTTACAGCTCTTATTTCAGAAAACACTTTTAAGAACCCAAACCTGAAAAGTGAGCAGGAGGTTGGCCTTGCTAAAATGCTCATGCTTTATCCGGACGTTGTCTATGATGCTTGCATTTGCCGTGAGCCTTATATGATAAACCAGTACCTTTACAGGCTTGCAGGCCTGTTTCACTATTTTTATAAACACCACAGAGTAATAGACGCCAAAAAATTAAATACCGGCAGATTTAAACTTGTACTGCTTGTAAGGATTGTGCTTGCAAATGCACTTAAGATTTTAGGGGTGGGCGCCCCCGAGCGAATGTAATTCACTGTTAATTGATTGCATTTATCCCTAATTTTAATTAATAATATTAGGATATTTCTGTTATACTGTTTGTTTTTAAAAAGTTAAATAGCAATAAAAAAATGAAAGGGAAAACTTATGCTTCTTCCGTGTACATCAGGCATTAATAATGAAAATAGAATCACTATCGGGGGATGTGACGTAGAGGATTTAAAGTCAGAATACGGAACACCTTTATATATTGTAGACATTGCAACAGTTAAAAAGCAGTGTGAAAGATATATAAAATCCTTTGCTTTTAAAGATTTTAAGTCAGAGATAATATATGCTTCAAAAGCTTTCTGCACGCTTGCAATGTGCCAGCTTGCAAAGCAGCAGGGGCTCTCAATTGATGTTTCAACAGGAGGGGAGCTTTTTATTGCCATAAGAAGCGGTTTTGATCCGGAAAAAATATATTTTCATGGAAACAATAAATCTACCGATGAGATAAAATTCGGCATAGATTATAAAGTGGGCACTTTTATTGTTGACAGTTTTGAGGAACTTGAGACAGTAAATGAGATAGCCGGCCAGAAAGAATGCATGCAGAAAATAATGTTAAGGGTTACGCCCGGAATTAAGGCTCATACCCATAAATATATACAGACTGGGGCAATTGAATCAAAATTCGGTTTCAGCATCCATGGCGGCATTGCGCTTGAGGCGGTAAAAAGAGCCGCAGAACTGGATAATATAAATCTTATCGGAGTTCATGCGCACATAGGCTCCCAGATATTTAATATTGAAGTGTATGACAGTTTAATTGACGTAATGGCCGC
>JACVJB010000154.1 GCA_015711775.1 Actinomycetota bacterium
GAGACTTTTTTTCTTATATCTTCATTTCCGGAAAGTATTTTTTCCAAAAAAACCAGAAGGTCATCATAATCAAGTATTGATTTTGATATTTTGTAATTGCTGTAGGCAGCCTTTATCTTTTCAATAGCTTCCACGTGTTCAAGAAAGTGCGGATACTGCTGGCTTATTATGTCTTTTATTTCACAGTCTTTATTTAATGCCTTACTTATAATATCAGCAATTGTATCTTTTCTCGGAAATCTTTTTTCATTTTTATAAAAACCATCCCTGTTTCTAATAAATCCAACAACATCTTCAGCATCTTTTCTGTCAAGTATTGTGAAGTTTTCTGCAAGTCCTGCATATCTTGCATACCGCCTTATAAACTGATTTGCAAATGAATGAAAGGTGCCTCCCGATACATGCCCACATCTGCTGTCAAGTAAATTTGAGGCGCGCTTAAGCATTTCCTGCGCCGCTTTTCTTGTAAAAGTTAAAAGCAGAATTTGCTGCGGCATAACCCCATCTTCAACAAGCCGGGCAACACGATAAACAAGAGTCCTTGTTTTGCCGCTGCCGGCTCCCGCAATAACAAGCGCAGGGCCCTTTTTTATCATCACAGCGCTATACTGGCTTTCATTAAGCTCTGCCAGGTAATTGATGCTGTAATTTTTATTGCCCTTCGGTTTGAGGTCTTTTAAATGATATTCTTTCACAGGTCTTTCCTGATAAATATGAAGCTAAAGATACCTGATATTTAACGGTTTATAAATATTTTTTATTTTATTCCTGATGCGCCTGTAAAACCTGTTTTTACCGAGTCAAGGAAATCTTTATCAAGCATAGCTCTTGCGGCAGTTAGAGCAATTGCCTTCATTCCAAGCATCATTGATTCATAAGCAGCACTGCTTTTACCGTATCCAAGGAATTCTTCTGTGTGAAGGCTGGCTCCGCTGCCGGCAGTTTTAATCATCGGATGAAGTACAGGGATATAGTAGCTTAAATCTCCGGCATCAGAAGAGCCCAGCAGCATCTTATCCTGATTTAAATGGCCTCCAAGAGAGGTAAAATTATCTGCATATTCCCCAATAAGTGCGACGTTATTCAGCAAATCTTTGCACGGACCCTCATAAACATTAATTTTAAGTTCCGCGCCTGCCTGAAGCGCCGCACCCTTTGCGCAATTTTTGACTTTATTTAATACTCCGTCAAGATCTTTGATGAAACGGGTACGTATATAAAACCTTGCAGCAGCGGTATCAGGTATTATATTAACCGCCCTCCCCCCATCAGTTATAATGCCATGTATCCTTACATCTTCTTTTAATTGCTGCCTCAGGGCGCCTACGGAATTAAAGAGCAGAATTACTGCATCCAGAGCATTTACGCCTTCATGTGGAGCTGCTGCTGCATGAGATGGTTTGCCGTAAAAATTAAATTCTACTCCGTACAGCGCCATCATTATAAGATTTACTGAATTCTCCGGCCCTCCATGAAGCATCATCGCCATATCAATATCTTTGAAAAATCCATTTTTAATCAGGGCCCCTTTTGCTCCCATAAGTTCTTCTGCAGGTGTGCCTGCAACAATTATTTTTCCTCCCAAACCTTCAATCCTGGTTAATGCAATTGCAGTATTTACAGCAGATGAAGCTATTATGTGGTGATGGCATGCATGGCCAATTCCGGGAAGAGCATCATATTCGGCAATGAAACAGACAGTAGGTCCGGGTTTATTAAAGGAGAATTCCGCCTTAAAAGCTGTGGAAAGTCCCCCGGCGCCAATACATACACTGAAATTGTTTTTTTCAAGCATTTTGCCAAGATAACGGGCAGACTCAAATTCATTATTGCCTGTTTCAGGATTATCAAAAATGTATCTGGCTGTTTCTACAGCAGAAGGCTTCTGATTGTTTATACTTTCAATAATTTGCTGCCTGATTTTTACCGGTATTGCCATTAAAAAAATAAAATAGATTATAATCTGGTGATTATAATCTATTTGAACAGTTTTTTAAATTATTTTAAGTTTTGCAAATAACTAATTTTCCCTGAAATGCATGATATAATCAGAGATTGAACTGAAGGTGTTTTTATTCTTTGTGTATGAAAAAAGATCCGTTTCTTTGCCATCTACAGTGCGGCACGGATTATTCAGGGCATTTTGAAAATCAGGCTCCGGCAGATTATATTTATCCTTCATAAGATTATAAATATTAGTATTTTTATAGCAGTAATTAATTGATTCAATAGACCCTACAAAATTACATATTTCAAAAAGGGCGTCAAAAGGCCCGCTTGAAGCATGCACAAAATTATTCGCAACATTTATATTCTCTATACCGTAATCAACTGCATTTTTATATAGAGTAGCTCTTATCGAGCCTTCTATTGCATTTTCAGGAAAAGTGTCGCCGACAAAATTATTTCTGAGTTTTATCCAGTCGGTATCTGTCTGCAGCAGAAACAGCACTATCCTGCTATCAGTATTTGTATAATGCTGAATCTGGTTCGGGTGAAACCCGTTAATAAGAATAACATTTTCATCATTTATGTAATGCGGCTGTATATAAAAACCCTCACCGATCCTTATTGATTTTTTAGAATACCACATTTCAGTAAGCATTTTATCATCAACATTCTTATACCGGTTTATTACTTCATGGCCTCCGAGTATCTTGTGATTATAAAGATCTTTTATGGAAAGGACTTCTTTTATTTTCTCTTTCTGTTCATCATTTACAAGCAAAGAACCTTTTACAGAAAATTTATTAATAAAGCCGTAGTGTCGCTCAATTATTCTTGATTTCTTTAAAAAGCTGCCGCTGAGGGTAACTATTCCTGAAATATCAATATTAAAATCGTTGATTTTTTTTAAAATAAAGGTTATAAGCAATCTTATTGAGTTTAGATTTTTAATATGGAAAAACTCGGGTTTTAAAAAAAACAACGTTTCATTTTCCTTTGAACTGGATTTAAATTCCTTAATCACGGATACGTTGTTATGTGACTTAACAGAGTCTATAATTTTATTTTCAATCTGATTGCCATCCAATTTGTATTGTCCTTCCCTCTGAATGCAAAAAAAGCCTTTATGATTTTATACGATTTTTAAATTTATTGCGATATTTTTTTTTAAATAAATTTATTCGTGTTTTATTGCAGTTTTTTTAATGGGATAAAATAAGTTGCAGAAAAAAGCTGATCAGTTTTTACTGGAAGATATCATAAAATATGCAAATTCAGCAAAAAGGTTAGGGTTGGCGCAGGAGGGAATATTTTTCTTGCCGAGCCCGGTGTACTGCTGGCGATGAATATTTATATTCTCTTTTTTGCAGAAATCAATAAAATCCTTAATAGTAAACAAGTGAATATTTGGAGAATCGTACCATTCGTAAGGCAGGACTTTTGTTTTGGGCATTCTTCCGGAAAAAAAAATTGTAAGCCTTACAGGAAGGTAAGCGAAGTTGGGAAAACTTATAATCACTCTTTTGCCAAGTCTTGTCATCTGTCTTATTACAGCATCAGGCTTCTTCATTATTTGTATGACGTCATGTGCTATTATATAATTAAAAAAATTTGCCGGATAGTCTGCAAGATCTGTATTTATATCACCCTGTATAACAGAAAGGCCTCGCGAAATTGCCTCATATACTTTTTCACTGTCAATATCTATACCTTGTGATTTTGTATTTCTTGCGCTGTTTAACTCAGCTAAAAAATCTCCCGATCCACAGCCCAGTACGAGCACCCTGCTGTTTGTATCTATCCAGTTATTTATTATTTCAAATCTTCGCATATATCTCCTGCCCCACATACCCTTCTGCAGCCAATTATAAATAATCATTCTTCCAGTGCGCCGACAAACCCCTTAAGTACCGATATCAGTTTTTTATCCTCAATAAGAAAAGAATCATGGCCGTATGGAACGTCAAGGTCCACATAGGTTGTATCCACTCCATTAATTTTTAATGCCTTGACAATCTGCATTGACTGCTGTCCCGGATACAGCCAGTCAGATGTAAATGAAAGAATGAGACATCTTGATTTTACCCCGCTCATTGCTTCCGCAAGATTTTTATAACCATGGCT
>JACVJB010000155.1 GCA_015711775.1 Actinomycetota bacterium
TCCTTTAAAATTTTAGGCATACCTTTATATTCTTTACTGCGTAATTCTAACACTAACTCATCATGTTTTTTTGACAGTTTATCAGATAGTACTTTAGTAACATATACCGCTTCTGTGCAAGTTCTGAAGCCTGTTTTTGGGAAAAAAACTTTTATATCTCCAAATTTTTCTCTTTTTGGCAACAACTCGTATAAATCATATACCTGTAAAATTTCATCAAAGAAATAGCTTAGTGAAACTATAATAGCAATCCTTGAAAAAACACCTGAACAGCACACACAATCAATTTCATTGCTTGAATCAAAACCCATTGGTGAATCTCCGTATGAGGGGTCTATCTCTTGAATTAAGGAAACTGCAAGAAGTATTGAACCCCTAATATTATTAATGGGATATAAAGATCTTTCCTTTAAATTATATGTATGGGTATAATCTTTAAAAGGATGTGTGAAACACCATGCAATTCCTACTGTCTTCCACATCCACCTAACAATTAACTCTGCTTCATTATCGCTAATACCATTATTATTCTCTAAATCCTTAAAAATTCGGGCTACCGGCCTCTCGAATTTGTCCCCAAAATCTCTATTACAATCTGCGCAAATTGGTATAGTTGCAGATAATGCGGGAATTCTTTTATTTAACCATCTTATACTTGTATTGTTGGTGTTTGTTTTCTTTATTAGCCATGAAGGAAATAAATGCTCTTTATTAATACTTGCATTAATTCTATGACAGCATATACATCTTTTTTTAGGCTCTAAAGGTTTTAATATTAACTCTTTATTAAAATACATATTTCTTGATATATAATTTTAATTAATCAATTATAATTGGCATTTATTAAAATTAAAAAATTTTTTTAATAAGCATACTTTCAAAACAAATTGTTATTATTTTTTTATTAACAAGTTTTATTAAACATTTAAGTATAAAACGACTCGCTTACCTATTTAAGACATTGCGTTTATCAAGTTTTTAAAATACTCTTTTTGTTTTCATAAAAAGTATTTTATTTTTAAAAGATTATTTTCCAGTTTTAATGTCTGTACCGAGCAGTGCATGGAGAGAGAGGCAGTAATAATTGTAGTTTCCGCCTCAAACCTGCCGGGTAATCCGGCCCAAACCTGCCACCCATTCCGGGTGTAACCTGCCACTTAATCCGTTTTAATGTTTACCACTTTTTAGCCTATTTTCCGGAATAGGTGGCAACTTTTAAGCGGAATGGTTTTTTAACAACAAGTAAATAATTTAAACTTACTCCTGTCTATTTGTAAATTGTAAGGATAGGAGTAAGTAACGTGGCAAACAGGAGAATACGCATGGGAAAATTAAAAGAAATAATAAGGCTGCATGAGGCAGGACTAAGCATAAGAAAAATTGCAGCAGCTCTAGCTGTATCAAGACCGGTGGTGACCCAGTATATTATTGATTTAAAATCAAGTGGCCTTAAATATAAAAATATTACAAATATTTCAGATACGGAACTGCTGGAGCTGCTTGGTAAGAAAAAGACTGAAAGCCAAAAGTACAGGGAGCTTGCAGATGGATTTGGCTACTTTACAAAAGAGCTTAAGAAAAAAGGGGTAACGCTTCACACATTGTGGGAGGAATATATAGCCAAATATCCTGACGGATACAAATATACACAGTTTTGCTACCACTTTCAGATATGGAGGCAAGCTGAGTCTGTTACCATGCATATTGAACATAAAGCCGGGGATAAATGCTTTGTAGACTTTACAGGAGAGCACATGACAGTAGTTGACAGGCAAACAGGCGAAATTACCAATGTAGAGATATTTGTGGCTATTCTTGGCGCAAGCCAGCTAACATATGCCCAGGCAGTAAGCTCCCAGACAAAAGAAAACCTAATAATTGCAACAGAGAATGCATTTATCTATTTTGGTGGAGTGGCTGCAGCAATTGTTCCTGATGCATTAAAATCAGCAGTTACAAATGCAAATAAGTGGGAGCCTGATATAAATCCCCAGTATTTTAACTTTGCTGAACACTACAACACTGTAGTTCTTCCTGCGCGGGCAGGGCATGCAAAAGATAAGGCAATGGTTGAAAATGCAGTTAAAATAATATACCAGAGAATATTTGCCCCGCTTAGAAACAGGGTATTTCATTCTCTTACAGAACTTAATGAAGCTATCTTTGATTTGCTTGAAAAACATAACAATACAAAGTTTACAAGGCTTAAAACAACAAGAAGAGCCCTTTTTGAAGAAATTGAAAAAGACAAATTAAGGCCTCTTGCTACCTCTAGATATGAATTTAAAAATGTATGTTTTGCTACAGTTGCATTTAACTACCATGTTCATTTGAAGGAAGATAATAATTACTACAGTGTGCCCTACAGGCTATCAGGTAAAAAAGTAAAACTTACATACAATGTCACAACAGTTGAGATTTTTTATGACAACATAAGAGTTGCATACCACAAAAGATGCACAAAGCCGGGTGCCTATACTACAAATAAAGACCATATGCCGGCTAGCCACAGATATTATGCTGAATGGAGTCCAGACAGAATATCAAGATGGGCAAATAAGGTGGGCCCGGATGTAAAACTGCTTGTGGCAAAAGTGCTTGAGGCATGCAAACACCCTGAGCAGGGCTATAGAAGCTGTATCGGAATAATTAACCTGGCCAAAAAATACGGCAGCCCTAGAGTCAATAACGCATGTATAATGGCAGACAAATACAGGCTTTATTCATACAAGGCAGTAAAAAACATACTGGATAATCGTCTTGAGGCAGAAGAAGAAACCCTGGAGGCCTCATTGCCGCTTCATGGCAATATCCGTGGTGCTGCCTATTACAAATGAGAGGGGAGGTGATAAATATGAGCCTTGAACCAACAATTAACAAGCTGCAAAGCTTAAGGTTATATGGAATGACAAGAGCATTAAATGCTATACTTGAGACGGGACTGCAGGGACTGTCAATCCAGGATCTTCTTGCCCATATAGTAGATGCAGAGTGGGATTACAGGCATGCTAGAAAACTTGAAAAACTGATAAAGAAGGCAAAATTTAGGTATTCTGCGCAAATTGAGGAGATTAACTTTACCATGAAGCGCAGCTTTGATAAGAATATACTGCTTGGCATATCTGACTGCTCATTTATACAAAAGAAGCAGAATATAGTGGTAACTGGTCCAACTGGAGTCGGCAAAAGCTTCATAAGTACGGCAATAGGATACCAGGCATGCGTATACGGGTTTAAAACAGCCTATTTTAACTTTTCTAAATTAATGCCTGCTCTAAAGTTAAAGAAGGCTGATGGGTCCTACTTAAATGAGTTAAGAAGGATAGAAAAGCAGGATGTTGTCATTTTTGATGACTTCGGGCTTGAAAAGCTTGACAGTCTCTCAAGACTAATGCTTCTTGAAATACTTGAGGACAGGCACGGCATAAGATCAACAGTAATTACCAGCCAGCTTCCGGTTTCTGCCTGGCATGATGTAATAGGAGACCCTACAATTTCTGATGCAATATGTGATAGAATAATTCACAACTGTTTAAGAATTGAACTTGATGGCCCATCTGCCAGGGCAATGTACAAGAATTAGTATGGATCAAAGTTTACCACTTTTTGATTTGTTCTTTTGAAAATTTAATATGAGTAATAAGTGGCAGTTTTCAAACGGAATTGGTGGCAGATTTCACCGAAATATGCATTTGGAGACAGCGGTTTGCTGATTCAAATATAGATTATAGAAGGATTCAGAATTTAAAGGTTTTTTTCGAAAGAAATGCAAAATCTTTAATTACTAGTTTTGATTATGCAGATTATAGCAATCTTTCACAGTGGCTTGCAGGTGATGTTGTTTTTTTTGATATGGATGGCGATGGTTATACTGATAATGTAGGAATAATCTCAGATTTTACCACAAGAAAAGGTGTGCCAAAGGTTATATATAATCATATAGACCCAGGTTATACTGTTGAAGATGATATATTGGGTAAAAAGAGTATAACTGGTCATTATATGTATCCATAGTTAAGAATATATTAAATTTATTAATGCTGTAATATTTCT
>JACVJB010000156.1 GCA_015711775.1 Actinomycetota bacterium
GTTTGAAAGGGAGCTTTTTCCAAAAGTCTTAAAGCTGGGATACAATATATTCGGCTTTGCCTATAACGGATACTGGCTGGATGTGGGCACGCCGGAAAAATATATGAGCGCCCACTATGACATTCTTGATAAGAAAATCCCATTTAATTTTCCATACAAAAAAGTCTTTCCCAATGTTTATATAGGCGATGGCACAAAATACAGCAGGGAAAATATTACAATAGGCCCCATTGTTATAGGAGAAAAGACTGTCCTTGGCGATGATGTGAAAATAATGCCAAACACTGTTGTTGGCAGCAACTGCAGAATATTTAGCGGGACAAGCATTTCTGCCAGCATAATATTTGATGGCTGCAGTATAGGTGAAGACTGTATAATAAGAAATTCCATTATTGCCGGCAATGTAAAAGTGGGAAATAATGTAAAAATTGAAGGAAACAGCATAATTGGGGATAATTCTGCAGTTGAGGGCAATAATATTTTAAAAAACGGCATCAGGATAAATGTTGACTGCGCTGTTTCAGAGGGCCAGATAAGTTTTTAAATTTTAAACGGAGGTATTATTTTGAAAACGGCATTAATTACCGGAATAACAGGCCAGGACGGTTCCTATCTTGCGGACCTGCTGCTCGAAAAAGGCTACAGGGTATTCGGAATGGTAAGGCGGTCCTCTGTTGAAAAACTTGACAGGATAGAACATATTCGCGAAAGAATAGAATTCGTGCAGGCGGACCTGCTTGACCAGCTTTCCATTATAAATGCAGTAAAATATGTAATGCCGGATGAGGTCTACAATCTGGCTGCAATGTCTTTTGTACCTACAAGCTGGAGCCAGCCGGTGCTTACAGGGGAATTTACCGCTATCGGAGTTACAAGGATGCTTGAAGCCATCCGGCTTGTAAAAAAAGATGCAAGATTTTACCAGGCTTCAAGCTCTGAAATGTTCGGTAAAGTAAAGGAGGTTCCCCAGAATGAAGACACGCCGTTTCATCCGAGGAGCCCTTACGGCGTTGCAAAAGTATACGGGCATTATATTACATTAAATTACAGGGAAAGTTATGATATATTTGCCTCAAGCGGCATACTTTTTAATCACGAATCTCCAAGAAGAGGGCTTGAGTTTGTGACAAGAAAAGTCACTGACGCTGTTGCCAGGATAAAACTTGGCATGCAGGATTATCTTTACCTGGGCAATATGGATGCAAAAAGAGACTGGGGATATGCAAAAGATTATGTGCGGGCAATGTGGCTTATACTTCAGCAGGAAAAAGCGGAGGATTTTGTTGTTGCAACCGGACATACACATTCAGTTAAAGAGTGGGTCGAGGCAGCTTTTGGCTGCGCAGGGCTTGACTGGAACAAATATGTAAAAACGGATCAGAGCCTGCTGAGACCGGCAGAAGTGGATCTTCTGATAGGAGACGCCTCAAAAGCAAAAGAAAAGCTCGGATGGGAACCCGAGGTTAATTTTGAAGAGCTTGTGAAGCTTATGGTTGAAAATGATTATAACAGCCTGAAAAATAAAAATAATTTATAAATATATAATTTCACGCAATTTGACAATATCGCGGTATTTTAAGTGCCGTATTCTAATATTTATTTATATGCTATGATTCATTTTTTTAATTCAGTGAAAGGTATGAATGAAAAAAGATATAAAATTTGGCACTGACGGGTACAGAGGCATTACAGGTTTTGATTTTACAGAAGAAAAGGTAAAGCTTATATCGCTTGGCGTATGCAATTACCTTAAAAAAAAGATTTCAGATAAAACCGGCGCTGTTGTAATCGGCTTTGATACCCGGTTTTTATCTGACAGGTTCGCAGCTTCCGCTGCAGAAGTCTTTGACTTAAACGGCATAAGAACACACCTCTCTGAGGGGTATGTAACTTCACCCGCCCTTTCAGGTGCGGTTGTAAATTTTTGCGCTGATCTGGGAATAATGATAACAGCCAGCCATAATCCCTTCTGCTATAACGGATATAAAATAAAGGGCCCTTACGGCGGTTCTGCAACAATGGATATTATCGCAGATATAGAAACTGAGATTAACAACCTCAGGCACTGCAGGGAAACAAAGAATCATTTCAAGACAGATACCGCCGGCCAAGACAGCAACGGAAATTCAAATGATAATAAAAACAGCATTAAAATCTGTGATCTTGAACAGTTTTATAAAAAAAGCGTGCTTAGCTTTGTTGATGCGGACATTATAAAAAGGAACTTAAATTTTCCGGTTGTTCTTGATCCGATGTACGGCGCAGGCCAGGGGCTGTTTAAAAAAATAATAAAAGAGCTGAGCAAATCTGAAGTTTATGAGATACACGGCTCAGTAAATGCGTCATTTGGAAACATTAATCCTGAGCCCATCGGCAGCAACCTGGATGATGCTGTAAATGCATTAAAGGAAAATAAATGTTCTATAGCGCTCTGTCTGGATGGTGACGGGGACAGGATAGGGGCCATTGGGGAAAACGGCAATTTTGTAAGCTCGCATCATATTTTTGCAATTGTGCTTGATTATCTTTTAAGATTCAAAAAACTCAAAGGCAGAGTAATTAAAACAGTTTCTACATCCTCGATAATTGACAGGATTTGCGACAAATTCGGTATTGAACTTGTAACTAAGCCGGTTGGATTTAAATATATTGGCCAGGAAATACTTTCTGGAGATGTAATAATGGGCGGCGAAGAAAGCGGAGGGCTCTGGGTAAACGGATATATACCTGAACGTGACGGTATACTTATGAGCCTGATACTGCTTGAGATTTTATGCAGGGAAAATAATACTGTAAATGAAATTTTAAAGGAAATATATAATTCATACGGGTTTTTTCTTTACAGGCGTTGCGATTATGAAATAGAGGCGGATAAAAAAAAGAGGCTGAATGCAATGCTGGCAAATAAGATTCCAGCTATCTTACAGTCTGAAGGAGCCCAAAAGCTGATAAAAATAGACGGGTATAAATATCTCTTTGAGGATAAAAGCTGGATTATGATACGGCCCTCAGGCACGGAGGCAGTGGTGCGAATATACGCTGAAAGCGATACGTCAAAAAAACTTGATTATCTTCATGAACTTGGGAAAAAAGTTGTAGAAAACTGCTGAGGAGCTGATATTTTAAAGCTCATAAAATATAATTCATAATAAACAGGGAAGGATTTTATGAAAATTCTTGATGATCTTGAAAAAATAAAAGAACTGGACAGGCAGGATATGCTGGGCGTTGAAGAGAATTTTTTCGGCCAGCTTGAAGAAGCCGTTAAAATTGCAGATGCGGCAAAAATAGACAGTATAAAAGGCGCCGGATTTTGCGGGGTTGCAATACTTGGCATGGGCGGCAGCGGTTTTACAGGCGATATTATTAAAAGCCTCATAAAAGACTCTGTGCAGATCCCGGTTGAAGTGGTAAAAAGCTATGACCTGCCCGCCTGCATAAGAAAGGGCTGGCTTGCTGTTGCAGTCAGCTATTCCGGAAATACGGAGGAAACAATAGCTGCTGCCAATGAGGCTATTATGAGGGGATGTGAGTTGCTTGCAGTATCAGCAGGCGGCGAGATTGAAAAGATTGCCCAAAAAAATAATCAATGTCATGTTTTGCTGCCGTCAGGCTATCAGCCGAGGGGCGCTGCGGGATATCTTTTTTTTACAACACTTCTTATTCTTAAAAAGGCGAAAATTGCAGAGATAAAAAATCAGGACATACAGGAAACCATTGAGCTTATAAAAGAGAAAAAGGCAGTGTATCTAAGGGATGTGGAGACTGAAAATAATCCCGCCAAAAAACTTGCTGTGCAGTTGTACGGCAGGATGCCTGTTATATACGGGGTCTGGGGTTATATGTCTGCTGTGGCATACCGCTGGAAATGTGAAATCAATGAAAATGCAAAGTGCCCGGCCTTTTGGGCAGAATTTCCCGAACTAAATCATAATGAAACAGTCGGATGGCAGAACCTTGCAGATATTACAGAAAAAATGATTCTTGTAGTTTTAAAAGACAGCTCATTTGATGAAAAGTTAATATTAAGGCA
>JACVJB010000157.1 GCA_015711775.1 Actinomycetota bacterium
CCTCTGCTTTACCTTGTTAAAAAACCGCATAAATACGGTCCTGAAAAAATCATACAGTCCCGGTCCGGCATCTTTTATGTTATGGCCATAATCGTTGTTTTTTTCAGCATTTCTGTTCTGCTTAATATAGGGTTGAAAATTCAGGCAGTAAATTATGAAAGAGAGATAATAAGCATAAATAAAATATTAGCAACGGAGCAGGAACGCTCGGACCGCGTGCTCCTGAAAATATCTGAATTGAAAAGTCCGTCAAGAATAATTGAAACTGCTGAAAGAGATCTCGGAATGCAAATTTCAGATGATATTATGATTATGCAGGTAAGTGGATTAAAATCATCAGGCGCTGAGGATGTTAATTATCTTACTGCTGATAAAACTTTTGAAAAAGTGCAGGATTATGAAAGTTTTATAGCTACAGTTTATAATATCAGGGACATAGTTATGGTAGTTTCAGAAGGGGTGTTAACATTTTTTATACCATAAATTATAATTAAAAAATGTTAAAATGATTAGAGAAGTTAAGAACATTATAAACAGGAAAAGAATATATTTCCTGTTTTTTTTATTTATTGCAGGTTTCGGGTATATAATATACAACCTTATCTCAATACAGTACGTCTATGCGTCAAAATACAAAGAACATGCTGAATACCAGCATATGGAGGAAGTTGTAATAAATGCAAAAAGGGGTAAAATCCTTGACAGAAATGGAATAGAGCTTGCTACAAGTCTGCAGGAAAAGACAGTTTATGCAAACCCTATGCTTGTAATTAATGCAGAAATGGAAGCCAGAGCTCTTTCTGAAATACTTAAAATTGATTATTACGATCTTAAGTCAAAGCTTGAAGACAAACAGCTTGGTTTCGTATATGTAAAAAGACAGATAAGCTCCGAGACAGCAGATCTTGTAAGCCAGCTTAATCTTCCGGGCATTTTTATACAGAATGAAAATAAAAGATATTATCCTCAGAGTGATATTGCAGCGTCAATAATAGGGTTTACGGGTCTTGACAATATAGGCTTAAACGGTGTTGAGCTTGAGCAGGAAAAGCTGTTAAGGGGCGTTGATGGAAAATACAGGATTGAGAAGGACATATACGGCAATATTATTCCCGGGGAAAAAAATGATTATATCGAGCCCGTAAATGGAAGTGATGTTGTGCTCACGATTGACTCACAGATACAATATATTGCACAAAAAAATCTTGAAGAAGTTGTACAAAACTATGATGCATTAAGAGCTGTTGCTGTTGTAATGAACCCGATTAACGGGGAAATTTATGCAATGGCGGCATATCCTGGTTTTGACCTTAATAACTACCAGGACTATGACCCTTCCCTGTATAAAAACTATGCCATATCCTATACATATGAGCCAGGATCAACTTTTAAGATTGTAAATATATCCTCCGCCATAAACAGCGGAAGTATAGGAATTGACCAGGAATTCTTATTGCCCCCGAGCATCAAAGTTGGTGATAAATACATCAAAGAAATATTCAGGACCTATAGTGTTAACTATACTACAGGCCAGATAATAAAGTATTCAAGCAATGTAGGCGCAGTTACATCAGCCCTGGCAATGGGAAAGCAGCTTTTTTACAATTCAATGAAGCAGTTCGGTTTTGGAAGCGTCACAGGCATATCGCTGCCGGGGGAAGAGCCTGGACTTCTTTATCAATATGAAAAATGGCCATCTTCAATGATAGGGGCTCTTGCAATTGGCCAGAGCATCTCTGTGACGCCATTGCAGCTTGTAAGAGCAGCCTGTGTCATTGCAAATGGCGGTTACCTTGTAAAACCCGTTATATTAAAGGAAATCAGGATGGCAAATGAAGTGATAGAAGACCCTGAGCAGACCGACAGCCTTCAAATAATAAGCAGTCAGTCCGCAGATGCAGTAAAATACATGATGCTTGAATGTGTCCAGGACGGTACAGGTACAAGGGCACAACTTGAAAATGTAAAAATATGCGGTAAAACAGGTACGGCCCAGAAAGCAAACCAGAATGGAATAGGCTACACTGAAAAAAGGGTGATAACATCATTTCTGGGCTTTGCGCCATATGATAATCCGCAGGTGGCAATACTTGTGGTTGTTGATGAACCGCATGGCTCAAATAATGAAATCTGGGGAGGTACTGTTGCAGCTCCTGTTTTTAAAAATATAATGAGTTTTTCACTAAAAAGGCTTAGAATTCAACAGGAAAACGATAAACTTAAAGAAAGCGGGGAAGCGGCTGAATGAAGCTTGAAGATTTGCTTAAAAATGTAAATGTTTTAAATATAATAGGAAAAAAAGACATTGAAATAGAAGGAATTGAAATAAACTCTAAAAAAGTTTTTAAAAACTGTCTTTTTGCAGCAATAACCGGTTTTAAACAGGATGGCCGCGATTTTGCCGCAGAAGCGGCGCAAATGGGCGCCGCTGCAATTCTTACTGAAAAAGTACTGGAGTTTGGCAGGCAAATGACACAGGTGCTTGTAAAAAACTGCAGGCGGGAGCTAGCTGTTGTATGCAGAAATTATTACGGCAATCCATCAGGATTATTAAAATTGTGCGGCATTACAGGTACGAACGGCAAAACCACCACAGTATTTCTTACTGATTCAATTTTTAAAGCTGCCGGGCTTAAAACATCATTTATAACCACAGTAAAAGCAGAGCTGGCTGGCTGTGCTATGGAATTTGAGAGGACCACTCCTGAATCAAATGAGCTCAACAGGTTTTTTTCCGCAAGCGTGCTTCAAGGTGTCGAATGCGCCTGTATGGAAGTTTCATCACATTCTATAGATCTGAGCCGTGTGGACCGGCTTAATTTTGAAACACTTGTTTTTACCAATCTCACGCAGGACCATCTTGACTATCATAAAGATATGGAAAATTATTTTGAAGTAAAAAAAAGACTTTTTGATCCCGCATTCAGGAATCTGTATGGTGGAAGGTATGCAGCTATAAATATAGATGATTTTTATGGAAAAAAGCTTGCAGAAAGCACTGATCTTAAACTTTTCACATACTCAATAAGGGATAAGAATGCAAACATACGTCCTGGCAACATACAAAATTCTATTGATGGCATTAGAATGAATATCATTATCAAACCTCCTGAAGGCAGTAATTTAAAAGCTTCAGAATTTTCAGTCAATTCAAATTTATGCGGTTTTTTTAATGTCTATAATATACTTGCTGCCGTATCAGCGGCATGCGCATCAGGTATAGACATGTCAGATATTATTAAAGGCATTGATGCAATGCAGGGAGTTTGCGGGCGGTTTGAGAAAATAAAGCTTGATAAAAATATTTTTGCAATTGTGGATTACGCACATACGCCTGATGGCCTTGAAAATGTTTTAAAAACGGCAAAGTCGCTTCTAAAGCCAGGCGCAAAGCTTATTTGTGTTTTTGGTTGCGGCGGTGACAGGGATACAAAAAAAAGGAAAATAATGGGCGCTATTTCTGCTTCTCTTGCAGATTTTTCACTGATAACTTCTGATAACCCGAGAAGCGAAGATCCGCTAAGTATAACGGCAATGATTGAAGAAGGATTTAAGGGCTATAGAAAAACCGTCTATGATATTGAGGTTGACCGCGCAAAAGCAATCAACAGAGCGCTTTCAATGGCAGAAAAGAACGATATTGTCCTTATTGCCGGAAAGGGTCATGAAAATTACCAGGAATTTAAAAGCAAAAGGATACATTTCAGTGATCAGGAAGTTGTTAGGAAATGGAGCAGTAATTGAAAACAGGCAAAAAAATTACCCTGGAAAGTATTTTAAAATGGACGGATGCAAAAACCCTGAATTCGGCAATACTGGAATTCAGGGAAAATATATTTATTGAAGCTTTGTCCACTGATTCAAGGACAATTGAAGAAGGTGATTTTTTTGTCCCGGTCAGGGGGGATAATTTTGATGGCCACGATTTTATTTCTGAAGCCCTAAATAAAGGCTGCCGGGGATTTGTTTTTGAAAAAGAATATGAAAAAAAAATTGTCGATGAATTAAAAATATATGACAA
>JACVJB010000158.1 GCA_015711775.1 Actinomycetota bacterium
TGAAGGCCTTAGACGAGCATATTAAATATTCGTGTTAGTACTATAATTAAAGTAAAATGCTGTAGTAATAGAAGTGGAATGGAGATCTTAAAATGAATATAAGAGTGCGACGGAGATGCTTATTACATGTGTAAATGTTTCTAAGGAAGTCAGGGTGCAAAGATTATCTTACCAATGAATATTTGAGTGTAATATCTCCTTATTATAAAAGTAGCTATTCATCGTAAACTATGCTCTAGAAAGGCCTTCTTGATCTGAATATTGCCAACAATACCAATATTTTCAAGATGTGGGCAGATCTTCGTGAGTGGGATAATCAAGATAGAACGTGGATTCCATATAATATATGTATATCATGCCATCTATTCGATATTATGCACAATATTAATAATACATTACCTTTAAATATTATACCCCTTATTTTCTTGGACATAAAATTGGAAAAGTAATTGGTAACAAAATGGAAATAATTGGAGGAGTAATACTAATAGGGATAGGTATAAAAATATTAATTGAGCATTTATTATAAGAATTTTAAATGAATAAAAAATTTAAATTTGAAATCATAGGTCATCTTAAAAGTAAAAAGAGAAAAAAATTGTTTCCTGGAATAAATTACACCTTATATAAAATAAAAGCTGTTAAAAATCCAAGAATGGTTAAAAGCCCAATAAGATAACCGCCCTCCTCAAATGCTTCTGGGATCATACTGTCAGCAAGCATTGCAAGAATAGAACCTGAGGCAAATGATAATATAATTCCCAGTATGTTTAAGTTTAATTTCTTTAAAAACAAATAACTTACAATGGTTGTTATTATTACAATACTGCTTACAGCAATCCACATAAAATATATCTGTTTTTTTGAAAAACCCTCTTTTTTAAGATCACTTACAGAAGTTAAGCTCTCGGGTAAATTAGACATAAATATTGCTCCTACCATTAATATACCTATGCCATTTTGACTAAATAAAGCAACACCTAATGCAATTGATTCGGGAATTCCGTCAAGTAATGCCCCTAAAACAATTGCTTTTCCGTTTGTTTGCCTTATTGATTTAAAAGGCTTTTTCTTTCTGTAATGCCTTCCGCCAAATCTATGAACTGCAAAATCGCCTGCTATAAATATAACTCCACCAACCAAAAATCCAATAGTTACAGCATCAAATCCGCCGTATTTGAATGCTTCTTCCATAAGCCCAAAAGTGAGAGCACATATCATAACACCTGAGCCAAATGCCATAACAGCTGCTATTATTTTTTGGCTGACTTTAAAAGAAGTACCGATAGCTGTACCAAGAATTAATGAAAAACCTGTAAGAAATGAAAATATAATTACTTTTAACATAATAAATATATATCAGTATTAAAATTAGCTCTGACTTTTCGCAATATAACGATAATAAAGATTCTTTACAAGTTCAGTAGTTATAAAATATCCAATAACAATTATGGCAAGTATGCCAAGATGAGAAAGTGAGGGCTTAACAAACTTAAAAAGGCTTTGTCCAATAGGTGTAAATGGAAGGCCAACAGTTACTGCAAATGCCACAGTAGTTAAGATAATTATTGTATTTGATGGTCTTGTGTTTGCCTTAAAGAATATTTTGCTTGTTCTTATTGAAAATAACAGAACAAGTTCTGTTGCAATGCTTCCAATAAACCAGTTTGTCTGCAGTATGCTTTCTCCAAACCTCTGGAATGTTCCAAATATTATAAAGTCAAAAAGTGTGCTTATAACACCCAAGGCAAGAGCTATTATTATTATTTCTTTTGTGTTGTAATTTTTTGGATTTTTTAAATCCTTAACGCTTATATTATCAGTTGAAATTGAAAACATTGGAAAATCAGAAAGTAAATTTACCATAAGTATTTGAACTGGAAGCATAGGAAGGTACGGTATTATAAGGGATGCAAAAGCCACTGCAAAAAAGTTTCCGAAATTGGACAAAAGTGTTGCCCTTATATATGTGACTGTTTTTGCAAAAGCTTTACGTCCTTCAATAATTCCGTCTATTATTACCCCAAGATCATGTTTTAAAAGAACAATATCAGATGCCTCTCTGGCAATATCAGCAGCACTTTCAACAACAAGAGATACATTTGCTGCCTTAAGGGCTGGCGCATCATTTATTCCCTCTCCAAGAAATCCAACAAGGCTATTTTTCTGAAGTAGCTTTATAATTTCAAATTTCTGTTTTGGTGAAACTCTTGCAAATACATTTATATGTTTTACGCTTCCTTCTTTTTCATCATCTGATAACTCTTCAAATTGGGCTCCTGTTAAAACATCTGCACTTTCATTTATAATTCCAGCCTCGCTTGCTACAGCTCCTGCAATAACAGGATCATCGCCTGTAAGCACAACAATTCTAACGCCCAATGATTTGGCCTTTTCAACTGTATCCTTTGTGGTTGGCTTTATCTCATCAACAAAGGATATAAGTCCGCAAATACTTATATTGTTTTCTTCATCTTTCTCAGAATAACTGCCACCATTATTCCAATCAACAATTGATATGGCAAGTGTGCGCCTGCCAAGTTTTCCCTGAGAACTCATCCATGACAAGATAGATTGTTTTTCTTTTTGGCCAATATTTTTATCAAGAGCAATCATATCTTCAGGTGAGCCTCTTGAAACGAGCTTTTTGACTCCATCAATACCAACAAGAACACTGTTTCGTCGTCTTTCGGGATCAAAAGGAATTTCATTTATAAGCCTATGGGCAAAAAGAGCATTCTTTTTATTTTCGTCAAGCTTTGAAAGGAGTGCAAGGTCAAATGCATTGTTTGGATGGCTCTGCCTCTCAAATATATTGCTGATTGCAAGGCATGCTACAAAAACAGGATCTATACCTTTATTTAAAGCCAGTATTTCTGCTACAGTAAGTTTATTTTGTGTAATTGTTCCAGTCTTATCTGTGCACAATACCTGTATGCTTCCTAAATCTTCTACAGATGATAACCTTTTTACAACAACGCTCTGGGCTGCAAGCTTTCTTGCGCTGCTTGAGAGTGAAAATGTGGTAACAAGAGGAAGCGCCTCAGGAATTACACCAACTGTTAAGGCAATTGCAAAAATAATTAAATCAACAAATGATCTTGTATTATTTCTGATTAAAAAGAAGTTGATTAATAGGATAATAAATAAAGTAATAACCACAAGCCAAATAATAAATTTGCTTATGCGGTTAATGTTTTTTTGAAAAGCGCTCTCTTTTTTTGTTTCAGTGATTAATCTTCCAATTTTTCCAATTTCTGTGTCTTTTCCCGTTGATACAACTACACCTTCGGCTTTTCCGCTTAAAACTGAAGTTCCTTTAAAGACAGTGTTTGTTGCCTGGTATGGCTGGCTAACTGGAGAGTCTAATTTTTGATCAGTCTTTATAACCTGCACTGATTCTCCGGTAAGAATGGATTCATCTACCAAAAAATTATGTGTTTTAAGAAGCCTTGTATCAGCAGGGGCAATATCGCCTGTTTCAAGTATTACAATATCGCCAGGGACAAGCTCTGTATTTGTGACGGTGCTCTCAATTCCGTCTCTTCGCACCCTTGCTTTGCCCCGGGTAAATTTGCTTAATGATTTTACAGTTGATTCAGATCTGTATTCCTGAATAAACCCGATAATTGTATTTAAGGCAATAAAACTTGCAATAAGTATTGCATCAACTTTTTCACCTAAAACGGCAGCAAGGGCTGCTGCTACAATAAGAAGGTATACAAATGATGATTTGAACTGGCGAAGAAAAATCTGCCACCATTTAATCTCTGCTCTTTTTAAATCATTTGGTCCATATTGAGTGAAAAGCTTTGAGACCTGCTCTTTTTCAAGGCCAGCTTGGAGATTGCTATTTAATTTTTGTAAAACTTCATTTTCTGATAAATGACAGTAATCTGAAAAACTCATATTAATATATCCTAATTGTATTTATTTCATTAAGTATCTTCACTTATAGACAATAATGATATTTTATTATTTTTAAAAAAAATAAATATAGATTATTTAAAATATTTTATGA
>JACVJB010000159.1 GCA_015711775.1 Actinomycetota bacterium
GATAAACAATATTATGAACTCTTTCAAACCTAGTTCCTTTATATACTAAAAAAGACTTTAATATTTTTTCAACAGATTACTGACAATGAAAAACAGCTGTGTCTAAAAATTTATTTTTACCTGAAAATAATTTTTTTGCAGATTTATAGTCGCTGATAGCTCTATTTATCCAATTTAGCCATTCTTTTTTTGTATCTTTATCCATTGAGCTTTAAACCTTTTTCTAAAATGGTTGAAACTAAGGAGGTCTTTACATTTTTCAATCTTTCTATTTCATCTTCAGTAAAAACCAGTAATTCTACAGGAAACTCTATCCCTCTTAGTCTGGCATAACCAATTCTACTTCTTTTATATTGAGGAAGATCAGATTTTTTTACAATAATTGCTATATCATAATCACTATCAGGACCAGGTTTTCCATATGCATAAGAGCCAAAAAGGAAAATTTTTTTGATTTATAAGTTGTGCTCAGTATGTCAAATACTCTTTTTTTAAAATTTTTATGTTCTCTGGTTTGCATTTTTATAATTAAAAGTTTGATAAATAAAATTGTTTTTATTATATGTTAATAGAAATTTTTATTAAAGAATCAAATCATATCTTTCTGCCTGAAGCTGAAATATCCGCTCTCTGCAACAATTAAATGGTCAAGCACCTGTATGCCAACAATCGCGGAGGATTTGCACAGCCTGTTCGTAATCTCTATATCATCAATGGAGGGTTCAGGATCACCGCTTGGATGATTATGCAAAAATATCACTGAAGCGGCAGATGATTTAATCGCTATCTTTAATACTTCTCTTGGGTGCACGATAGATGAGGTCAGGCTGCCCTGCGAGACCAGCACCTCCTTTATTATCCTGTTTTTTATATTTAAAAGCACTATGCGGAATTGTTCTTTTTTCAAATCCTTAAGAAGTGGTATATAGAAATTTGCCACATCCTCACTGCATTTAAAACTTGTATTGCTGCCGTTTTTTTGCGACATTGCTCGTTTGCCAAGTTCAATAGCAGCTATGACCTGTGCGGCTTTTGCTGGCCCAATGCCTTTTATTTCTGAGAGTTCAGATACTGATGCATCTATAAGCCCGCTGAGGTTTTCATAACATAAAAGAATTGATTTGGCCAGGTCAAGTGCTGAGGAGCTGCTGCCGTTATTACCTGTTCCAGTCCTTAAAAGTATGGCTAGTAGCTCTGAGTCTGAAAGAGCTTCACCGCCAAGCTTTATGAGTTTCTCCCTGGGCCTTTCGCTTTCCGGCCATTTATTAATAGGGATATACTTAAATTCATTTTTAACTGGATTTAACAGGTCCTGCTCCATTATTTAATGTCAAATGAAGCACGGTGCCATAACAGGAACCACGCTTCTATATTAAATAATTTAGCATATTTATCTATTTATGTAAATATATAAACTATTTTTTAATTTGTGCATTTGGTGCATATTTAATTATAATAATTTCAATATGCAGCAAATAAATAAAATGAATAGATTACTGGTGCGGTGTGTGCTTTGCCCGCACATGTGCCGCGTAAACAGAAACAACGGGCAGTCCGGCTTCTGCAGGGCAGGCAGCGCTGCTGTGGTCTCATCTGTTATGGCGCATCATGGAGAAGAGCCGCCTATATCCGGAACACGCGGCTCAGGTACAATTTTCTTTTCACACTGCAACATGAAATGTGTCTATTGCCAGAACTACCAGATAAGCCAGGAGCATAGCGGAAAGGCTTTTTCAGCAAGCCAACTTGCCGGGGAAATGCTCTCGCTTCAGCATAAGGGGTGCCACAATATAAACCTGGTTTCACCCACTATATGGATACCGCAAATAATTGAAGCATTTTCAATAGCAAAAAAGTCCGGGCTAAAAATACCAATTGTATATAATACCGGAGGATATGAAAGAAAACAGGCAATAAAGCTTCTTGAAGGAATCGTCGATATATATATGCCTGATATACGATACAGCAGCAATAGTATGGCTGAACGGTATTCTGGCGTAAAAAATTATGTTAAGAATAACAGAAAGTCTATAATAGAAATGTACCGCCAGGTTGGCGGACTTGTTCTTGACAATAATGGAATTGCAAAAAAAGGCCTTTTAATAAGGCTGCTGGTGCTTCCGGGAAATATTGGGGGCGTTAAAGAAACGCTTGATTTCATAAAAAATGAATTATCCCAGGATGTATATTTAAGCATAATGGCGCAATATCACCCTGAATATATGGCCTGCGATTACCCGGAGCTTTCCAGCAGTATTTTATACAGTGAATATTATGAAGTTGTGGAGCATGCTGAAAAACTTGGGCTTGTTAACGGCTGGACGCAGGATTACACTCCTCCGGAAAAAGACTTTTTCAGGCCCGATTTTAACAGAAAAAAAGTTTTTAAGTATTATGAAGAAAACTAAACTGTGCGGCTAAGCTTTTCTTTGGGCTTTCCATTTCATCAGGCTTTTTAGATCCATAGTATTTATTACATCATCTTTTTCAAGGCCTGCGCGTCTTGCTACATTTATGCCAAGACTAATCATGTCAAGATTATCAATCCTGTGAGAGTCCGTATCGATAACAACTTTACCCCCCATTTTTTTAAACTCTCTTGCATATTTGTCATTTAAATCAAGCCTTAAAAGATATGAATTTATTTCAAGGGCTTTGCCATATCTGGCTGCAGTCTCAAAGATTTTTTCCATATCAAAACTGTATGGCGCCCTTGAGCCAAATACAACCCCTGTTGGGTGCGCTATTGCATCGACATGCCTGCTTTGAATGGCGCTTACAACTCTTGCCGTGTTTTCCTGCAGCGTATTTAAATAATTTGAATGCATGGAACCAAGGACAAAATCAATTTGCTCCAGTATGCCATCACTGTAGTCAAGCCTGCCAACTCCTGTTATATCCACTTCCCCGCCAAGAAGGATATGGGGCTTTTTTATTCTAGCCTTCAGTTCTTCAATATATTTTATTTTCTCAGTTAGCCTTGCCGCATCAAGCCCATTTCCATACATATTGCTTACCGAGTGATCAGTTATGGCAAAATATTCATACCTTAATTTAAGGCACCTCTCAACTAGTTCCCCTATTTCAATTAAACCGTCACTCCAGGGTGAATGTATGTGCAAATCCCCTTTTATATCTTCCTGCTTTATTAGTTTGGGCAACTTAAAGTTTTTTGCAAGGCTTATGTCATCATTGTTTTCACGCAGCTCAGGCTCAACATACTGGATTTTTAAAAAATCATAGATATATTTATCCGAACAATCATTATTAGTATCATTTGAACCGGGGCTGATTGAGACATTTTTTAAATTTAGAAGTTTATTAATCTCTGCAACATGTGCTTTGGAACCTGTTGTTGTAAATAAATCATAGCTCCAGCCAGCCAGTGAGCTTAAAACTATCTCAATTTCTATGTCAAAAACAGTGCTGTATCTTGCACTTATATTATTATCTCTTTTATCTAAAGATATTATTTTTTTCACAAAGCCAAGCCGGGTTATCTCTTTCAGCAGGTTTTCGCTCAGTGCAAAATCATATCCTTTATTGTTAAAAACCGGCAGTACAAGAATATCTATGTCTTTTATGAATGATTTTTTTCGCCGCAGAGATCCTGTAACCTGTATTTTTTTTATGTCTTTTAAGTTTGAGAGCCCCGATTTTATATTTTCGAGAAAAAATGCCGCATATCCTGAGGGAAAGAGTGTTTTTGTGTTTTCATAATAGTCAAGAGAATATATAAACCTTTCAATATGTATTTTATTTATTAATAAGTCCCCAGGTAAAGGGGTGTCCAATATTTTTTTGTATATGCTTCCATCTGATATGGCCTCTTTCAAATCATTGATTGTTTTTGCCCCGAGAGTCTCATAAATATGAAATACCCTTTTTCTGCCTAGTCCGCTTATCCTTATAAACTTAATCAGGTCCTCAGAATATTGCTCCTTTAAATCCTCATATTGCTTAATTTTTCCTGTTTCAAAGTACTCCTTGAT
>JACVJB010000160.1 GCA_015711775.1 Actinomycetota bacterium
TAAAGATTTTTACACAATTAATTTTACACTATCAAAATAAATATTTCGTGTTTTTGTGATGAATTGAAAAAATTTAATTAAGCATATAAAATACTTTCAGCATATTGAAAGTTTTATTCTTTTATTGCTTATGTTTATCAAATATTAACTGGTACTTTTTATGTCTAATGCAAACCAGGTAATTGGCAAAATAATTGAAATAGGCCCTGTTATAATAATACCGGCCATACTTTTTGTTATAGGTTTTATCACCACGAGAAATCCTCTCAAAAATTTTCTTAACAGCCTGTATATATTCACTGGCATAATCGGCTTTTCAATTTCGCTTGCTCTGTTTATAAACTTTTTTAAACCGCTTATAGAAACAATTGTCTCCGCTTCAGGAAAAGAATTTACAGTTTTAGACATAGGGTGGTCAGCTTCAAAACATGTGGTATTTAACTCGCCTGTAACTCTTTACATTATAATTGCAGTTGCAGCTTTAAATCTTGTAATGCTTTTTTTACGCCTTACCCGCACTATTAACTTTGACCTTTGGAACTGGATAATTTTCCTGTTTGCCGGCTCCATTGTTTTTTCTGTAACAGAAATAATGTGGCTCTCAGTACTTGTTGCTGCTGTTATTTCAGCAATAACTCTTGTAATTACAGACATATACGCTCCTTATCTGCAAAGTTTCTATGGACTTAAGTCAGTGTCAAATCCACAAACCCAGCTTATAATATGGGCGCCAGTTGTACAGGCTGTAAATATCATACTTAATAAAATCCCATTTATACGAAGAGCGCACATTTTTTATGCTGAAATAAAATACAGGCTCGGCATGTTTTCTGAGCCCATGGTGTTGGGTTTTATTTTGGGATTTGTGGCTGGCCTTGTAACCAGATACAGTACTTTACTTACTGCGCCTAAGCAGGATATTTTATTTTCGCTTGGCATGGGGCTTCAACTGGCAGTAATAATGATAATAATGCCAAGATTTATGACACTTTTGTACCGAGGGCTTGCCCCTGCTATAAATGACATAAGCAGTTTTATAAACAGGAAGATAACTAAAAGGGAGCTTCATATAGGGCTGGATGCAGTCTATTTTGCAGGCCACCCGGAAGTTATAGGCCTTTCAGTAATAATGATACCGCTTACTGCTTACATTGCTTCGGTGCTTCCCGGCAATAATATTCTGCCGTCTGCAGATCTGGTACTCATTCCTTTTTTACTGGTCTGGCTAATTGCACCCTCGGGGGGAGATATTTTCAGGAGTTTCATATCTGCAATTATAATTATCCCGCTGACCCTGTGGATAAGCAGTGATATGGGAAACCTTTTTACAGGTTTCTTCCAGAAATACAGTATTGAAATTTCGCAGGGCGCCCAGGCTGTATCAAGTTATGGCACTGGTTCAAACTGGCTCTTCTGGATACTGCTGCAGATAATTAAGCCGATACTTAACCTGTTTTCATGATTTATCCTGCTGCTTCGTAATCCTGTGAAAATATTCAGTATAAAGGTTCTGCCTTGGCTGATGCATAACATCCTCAGGAATAATCCGGTAGCGCTGGAGCACCAGGCGCAGTTTTCTTTCATCGTGCATTATTATTTGGCGCACATTAAACATATTTGTCTTATTAACCCAGAAGCCGGACTCCGTACTTATATACGGCAAAAAAGAGCTTTTTTTAATTATTTTTTCCCAGTCAGGATTTATATGATAAATAAGATCAGCATAATTAATATTTGGATTAACCTCTGTTAAATGTTTTGCCTGTCTTACTATTTCCCTTATGACTCTTCTTTCAATTCTTTTAAGATTAAAGGAGGAAAGGGCCAGAAAAATTCCATAAGCAAGTATTATTGGTACCAGGTAAATATAGTAAGTATCGATAAATTGTATAACATATTTACCTGTTTTTCCTAAAAATGTATCAAGCCAGAGATTAGCCATAAAACTATCCTAAATATTTTTTCCCAGTTTTTTAAGCACTGCGGCCACATTATCCCTGTATGAACCGCCAGGAACAAATTTCTTCTCAAAAAATGCCCCGCCTATTGTAAAGCCCCATACACCCTGGGCTATTGTCTGGTCCAGCCTTTCAAAACTGTTTATTGAACCTGCGGATACTATGGGAACTTTGACTGAATTTTTTAACGTGTTTACAAGCTCGCCTATTTTGTCTTTATATTTATACCTGTAGGCAAGTATATCAAATCCGTCTGCGCCTGCAGCTTCTATTCTCTGGGCATCGGCAACTATTTCATCAATGGTGCCGTCAAGAACTGAGGGCCTGTCATATATTTTTCCGCAGAATGGAAAGTACTTTATCTTTTTGCCTATGATTTTCCAAATTGAGGGATAATAAATGGTACCCATTAAAAAATCAAACCCTGAATCAACTGCAAGTTTTGCCGGAGCTGCGATTTTTTCTTCTTCATATTCAACCACTTCAAGAAATGATTCAAAGCCTGCCTGGTGGATTTCATCATTTAAAGCTTTCATTTTATCGGGCTCAAGGCCAATTTCCTTGTAACCAAAATAGTCAACAGGCAAATCCTTTACCTGCTCAAAATAGTCCATTGCATCAGGAACAGTCACGTCGTTTAATGTGAACATCAGTATAAGTTTTGGCATCATTTTTGTCTCTCCTATATTTTTAAAAATAATATTCTATTAACATTCCATAAATTATGCAACAATTTAAGCAGTATTCCGGAGAAAACAATCAGCATAATGTTTTATTATCAGAACATCGGTGCCTGTTAATAAATGATCTTAAACCTGTCAAGTCTTGTTGAGACTTGTAGCCACTGCATGTATTTTTCATGGTATTTTTCAAACTTTTTGGTGTCGGGTTCAAATTCTCTGCCAATTTTAACCCACTTCTTAAGGACTTCCTGCACAGAATTAAACTTTCCTGTTCCATAGCCTGCAAGAACAGCAACTGCCATGCAGCCAGATTCGTCTATGTCAATTTTCTGTATTGTTTTGCCGGTAATATCTGCTTTTATCTGCAGCCCTGTGTCTGATCTTGCACCTCCGCCCGTTGCCCTTATGGCATCTATTTTGATACCGGTTTGCCCAAGTTTTTCAAGATTTAATTTTAAATCAAAAGTAATGCCTTCAAACATACCTTTTATTATATCCTCTTTTGTTGTCCTTAAAGTCATGCCAAGCATGGCCCCTGTTGCATCCGGATTATTTTTTGGTGTCTGGGAGCCTTCAAAGTAAGGAATAAAAAGAACCGGGAATTTAGACTTAAGGGCTGAATCCATTATAACGTCATAAAGGTTAAGATTTGCCTTGTCTGCAAATTCCTTTTCATAATAGCCAAAATTATCCCTGTACCATTTAAATATAACCCCGGCGCAGTAATTAATTGACATGGAAATATAAAGGTCTGCCAATGCATGATTACAGAAGGGATACCCGTATTGCATCAGCTTTGGATCGCTTAAGGGACTTGAAAAACAAATCTGCATAACCTCGAATGTCCCTGTTCCAACAGAAGCCATCCCATCCTTTACAACACCTGAGCCAAGCGCAGCGCATATCTGGTCAAAACCGCCGGTTACGATGCTTACATCTTTCTTAAAGCCAAGCTCTGCTGCAAGTTTTTTATCCACCTTTCCTATTTCAGTCCCTGAAAGAGCTACCTCTGAAAAAAGTTCCCTTTCTATACCGGATTTTTCAAGTATTTCTTCCGAATAATCCTTTTTTAATATATCAAATGCAAGTGTCCTGCAAACCACTGAATAGTCTGTTACCGGCTCTGCGCCCAGCTTAAAAAAAATAAATTCTTCCCAACATAAAAATTTATATGTTTTTTCATAAATATCCGGTTTGTTTTGCTTAAACCATATGAGCCTGTTTAAGGGATAGAGATTTGCAGGAGGCTGCCCGGTTATCCTGTAAATATTCTCTGCCCCAAGAATACTGTTTATCCATTGATTTTCTTTTTTGCCCCTTTTGGCTTTTCCTGGTTGTTTAAAGAGAG
>JACVJB010000161.1 GCA_015711775.1 Actinomycetota bacterium
ATTTATAGCTGCAATTTAAATTATTACTATTTTTATACCGGCAAGCCCAGAAACTCAGGTCTAATTATACTGCTTTTACAACAATTCATATAGATTTAAACATTATTTATGTTACACAACAATATTTGAAAAATAAATTTTTGTTGTGTATAACAAACAGGAAAGGAGGCGTGGTAATAATGATAATGGATTTACTTTTAAAAGAGAGTGCCAGGAATTTAATGCTTCAAAAAGAGCTTAAAGGCAAACTGGCTGCCCTGTATCTTGATATATTAAAGCTCTGCCAGCTTTTTATTTTTTCAAGCTCAGATTTTCTGTCATTGAAATAAATAAGCAAATCACCAGCTAACTGTTTTTCTCCCGTTTCTTTTGAGTCTTTAATTGATGCATAAAAACTTTTGAGTTCAGGCATTGCATCCCAGGACAGCCCTTTTAAGTATGCAAGATCGATTTGCTGTATGCTGCGGTATCTTGCTAAATTATTTTTTGCAATAATTACATCAACATTTGCAAAATTTAATGCTATATATACAGCAAGGGCTATTATAAAATATGATTTTACTATTGGTAGTTTAGGAACCCATATGTAAATTATATTTACAATAAAGAGAAAGAAAAGCATTACCATAAACGCCTGCACAAATATCCTCAGGTATGTAAAACCGTATGCCTGTTCATATAATGTCATTCTGTAAAAGGCAGAAACCAGTATAACAAATGTAAATACTACAAGCATACAAAGAAGCGCCCTTACGGCAGTAAAAATTCTTTTTGCTTCTTTATTCACATAAGTGACTGCAAAAATAAGTATTGCAAAATTTATTATCGTTACAATAACAAGCTCAGCAAATCCCCTTCTTGCGTATTCTGCATAAGTAAAAGTCGAAGGCAGGGTATATGATATTGCCCCGAAAAGATAGGCAAACTGCACATATGAAAATACCCCATAAACAGCATTTGTCAAAATAAGGGTCGTAATGATAACTGTTGGATCCAGAAATAATTTCCTCTGCTTTCTGTTGTAAAGAACCTCTTCTCTTTCATTGAATGCTTTTATTAGTGCCCAGGCAAAACAGGCAGTGTATATTGCTACAGCAACCACTAACAGGAAATGCTTAAATGCTGTAAAAACAGGAATATTTATAAAAAGATCTTTGAAAACGAGATCCGCAGATGTGAGCAGCCATAAAATCAATGCAAGAATGGGTACTGATATGAGTATGCCTGTAAGGATTTTAAGCAGGGGCCTGTTAGCTGTTTTTCCCTTGCTGCCGTCACCATCTGCGCCAGTTTCAGCCAGCCCGGTGAAAGGGCGGTGTATAAACCTTATTGGCACAAAAATTCTTTTTACAATATCGCCGACAAACCTTATATTTGACCAGTCAGATTTATTTATTTTTGCAAGAATTATAATAAACATCAGGACAAGAAGCGGTATTAAAAGATAATTCAGGATTTTTAGGACCGGGTTTGAATATATAAAGAAAGTAAGCGATAAAAGCAATATTGGCACCACAAACAGCCAGGCATACTTATTTAACAGTTTTAAATTTTTCCGGAATTCTACAATAAAAAGAATAAGTAAAAATATGATAAAGACCGGATATGATACGCCAAGCGTCTTGTTATAGAACAATATATCAAATATTATACCTGTAAGGAACCCGTACAGTATGAACCTGAATTTCCATCCCTGCCTCAGGAGCTGATTCTGCCCATCCTTTATTTCAATATTTTTATTTAACAATTCATTCATTTATCCGCCCTGCCTCCCTTTTGTTTAAATACAGAACTATTGAAGAAAATAATAGAAGCACCAAAAAGAAATAATAAGGAAACCACACAACATTTATAATGGCAAAGCCATCACAGAGATTCTGTATGACAAAAATTGCTGCAAGAATAATAACTGATGAAATAAAGGATATAAATGCAGAAATATCCGAACCTGCCCAAATAATTTTATGCAGCATTGCGTAAACTGTGCAGTTAAAAGCAAAGCCTGCAAACGAGATAAGTAAGAGCCCTATATTTATTTTCCTCTTTATAACAGTAATCTTATCCAATTCATTTCCCCTTTCCGGAAAATATAATATTTCATTCATAATAAAGGTAGAAAACCTCTTCAAGCGATTTATTTAAAAATTTTGCAATTTTCAGTGCAAGAGAAACTGAGGGGTTGAACTTACCTGTTTCTATGGAATGAATGGTGAGCCTTGTAACTCCCACAGCATTTGCAAGATCCTGCTGGGACAATTCATCATGAAGAAATCTCAGCTTCTTTAAGTTATTTCCAAGCTTTGCCTGCCTGATATCATTATTTTCATCAATCATATTTAACAGCAAATGTATATAATAATATACATAGTATATATAATAATATACAAAAAGCAAGCAAAATTAAGGATTACAAATCTATTAATTTAAAGATTTCTCAATAGCATATGTAATTGATATTATATTTATCATAACTGGGAGGCAAAGTATGAATTCAGAAAGATCGCGGCCAAACTATAGTTTCCACAGGACCTTGCGCAATCGTCCGCCATCCTGCCTATGCCTCTGGTGCAATTGCAATGTGTGGCATTCCACCGTTGCTTGACTCTCTCCTAGGTCGGATAAAATCTTTGGTTTAGATTAATTATAAAAGAGGCTTACCGGGTTGAATACTTCTTAAGAAATCATCACATGGTATACATAATATATTATCAATCAGTAGTTTTTCATATCCCCTGTAAACAAATACAGGCTTGCATTCAGGATAATCTTCACAAAATGTCTTTAAAGGCCGTAAATGTCCTCTTTGAATATTTTTGGTGTTTTTAACCTCTATTGCCCAAAAACCATTCTGGCCGTAAATAATAAAATCAACTTCAGTACCGGCTTTTGTTCTCCAATAATATAATTTATAAGTTGATTTGCTGTAATCGATCCAGGCCCTGATGTGTTGGGCAACCAGGCCTTCAAGACCAGGTCCATCAATCTCACCAGGCATGTCAAGAGGACCAGCAGGTCTTATAACCCTGAAAACGCCAGCATCAAAAAAGTAAAATTTTGGGTGTTTTATTACAGCCCGTTTGGCTCTTTTTGCAAAAACAGGTAAAGAATAAGCCATTAACAGATCGTAAAGAATTTCAATATAGCCCCCAACGGTCTCTCTTTTAACCTCACATTCTCTTGCCACATTATTAAGGTTAAGTACTGCTCCATGTGAAAAACTTATAGTCTCTAAAAATCTTGCGAAGTTTCCAATATCCCTGATTAGTCCTTCCGCCTGTATTTCTTCTTTCATATAAAGAGTGATATAAGCATTTAGTGTGTCTAAAGGATTTTTGGCATAAAAAACTAATGGAATAAGCCCCACAGCCAGGGCTTTTTGTAAATCGAACTTATCTTTCAGTTCAGAAGCCATAAATGGATGGAGTGAGCGCACAACAGCTCTTCCAGCTAACAGATCTACCCCCTTTTGTTTTATTTTCCTGGCACTGGAACCTGTTAATATAAATTTTATTTGAGGTTTTTCTTCCATTATTAAATGTACAACATCAAGTAATTGGGGCACTTTCTGGATTTCATCAATAATCACATTTTTTTTATCAGGATTTCCTCCTATTAATTCTTTAAGCCTTTCAGGTCTTGCTGTATATCTGCGATACACTGCTGGATCTAAAAGATCTATAATCAACTCATTTTTGCAATTCGTTTTTAACCATGTTGTTTTTCCAGTTCCCCTTGGCCCAAAAAGAAAATAACTGTTTTTGGGGCTGTTAAAATATCTTTTTATAATTGCCATTTCCTTAATATTTTGTGTTTATGATAAAATTTATGCTCTATATTTTGTATTTGCAATACAAAAATACTACAATATACTAACACTGTCAAATATTTTTTTAAAACTTGCCGGATTTCAACAATACATAACTATAATAACCATTAATCCATTATAGTCTTTAATATAGCAAGGGCGATACTC
>JACVJB010000162.1 GCA_015711775.1 Actinomycetota bacterium
AATGCGCGGCCCATTCATCAGTGTATTCACCCATTGATGATGAAGGAGTAATGGGGTATATTGCTGCTACATCTGTAAAAGCATAGGCAACATATGCGGCTGCGCCATTTCCATCCATTGACTGCATATCCTTGTTTGCTATTTTAGCGCTCATTTTCAAAATCTCCCGTCTTTATATGAAAATTTATGGTTTTAAACAAATCAAAAAATTATAACATATGCTATTATTTTTTTATATTACAGCTTACTTAAAAATTATTTAGTTCTGATTAAAATTATAATCCGTTTTTAAAATTCTTTCCTGTCAAGAAGCGCCCTTGCCATGGTCACTTCATCGGCATACTCAATATTTCCCCCGACAGGCAGCCCGCTGGCAAGCCTTGTTGTAACAATGCCAAAAGGTTTTAACAGTTTCCGGATATAGTTTGATGTACTCTCACCCTCTACTGTAGGATTTAGCGCAATTATAACTTCAATTATAGAGCTGTTTTTTACTCTTTCAAGAAGGCCCGGAATATGAACTTCGTCAGGGCCTATATTATCAATTGGCGACAGAAGATTTCCCAGCACATGATATGTACCTCTGTACTCGCCGGTCGATTCAATAACCGCTATATCGCTGATTTCCTGTACTATGCAAATACTTCCGTGATCTCTCTGGGGGTCACTGCATATTGAGCATATATCGTCTTCAGAGAGATTATGGCATATTCGGCAGAATCTAATCTTTGAACTCATTTCAAGAAGCGACTGTGAAAATCTTTCTATATCCCTGGAATTTCTTTTAAGCAGAAAATATACTATTCGTTTTGCCGACTTGGGGCCAACACCCGGCAGTTTTTTAAACTCATTTATAAGGTTTTCAATATATTTAATGTATAATGACATTATTTCAATATATTTTTATTTAAAATATTAGCGCTGATTTTTATTATAAAAAATAAAATATGCTTAATTATCTTATAATATAAAAAATATGCAGAGATTTTAAAAGCCCGGAATATTAAAACCGCCTGTTATTCCCATTAGCCGTGATTTTGATTCTTCTTTTGACTGGTTGATAGCATCCTTTACGGCAACCAGTATCATATCTTCAAGCATCTCAATATCATCAATATCAAATGCATCCCTGTTAATTTTAATCTCAAGAAGTTCCTGATCCCCGTTAACGACTGCTTTTACTGCCCCTCCTCCGCTGCTTGCTTCAAATTTAGTTTCTCTAAGCTCTTCCTGTACCCGCTCCATTTCTTTCTGTACCATTTTTGCCTGTTTCATCATCTGCTGGTAATTAAAATTCATTTACAACACCTCATTTATTTTATTATTTTTTTACCGAATTTAGTTTCAATGTAATCATAAA
This sequence comes from Actinomycetota bacterium, assembly GCA_015711775.1. GTDB lineage: Bacteria > Actinomycetota > Humimicrobiia > Humimicrobiales > Humimicrobiaceae > VGAZ01. The sequence continues at coordinate 1,361 of JACVJB010000162.1, forward strand.
TATCATTTTCTGCGCTCGTCTTATTGCCTTTGACTTCATTTGGTTTTTTTTGTTCTTTTACGGTATTTTTTTCAGGTTCAATTATATCATCATTTGATGTTGCTTCTTCTTCAAAATTGTCTGCATGCATTTTAGCATTTTTCTTTTCAGTAATGATATTATCATTATCCTTTATCTCCGTATTATTATTATCTTCTTCAAAATCAAAAACCACTTTCATATTCCTGCCGGTTATTTCCTTTAGAGATTCCTGTATAACAGTTGCATTTTTCACTTTATTCAAATGATCTTTATGAAACTTCTTTTTTTCACTGAGATAAAAATAAATAGTATTATTGCCTTTTATATTGAAATCTGTTGCTTCCTTAAACACTGCTTCTAAGGAAATACTCTTTTTTTTAACAAGAGCTGTCAGCTTATCATAATTTGACCTTAAAAACTTTTCAATTTCTTCTGCATTTATCGCTTTTTCCGGCTGAAGTGCCAAATTATCCCGGGATGCTTCACTACTTTCTTTTTCAATTGAAGATTTGCGTCCAGTTCCACTGTTTTTTACGGTTTTTTGCTGCAAATCTTTATTATTTGTTATTAACATGCCTGCATCTTTTTCTTTAAGGCATTCATTATTTACATTTGTAGATTCCTTCAGCATTTGTTTTAATTCATTGAGCTCTGAATCAATTTTTTTAAACCTTGAATTTATATTTGTTTCATTTATAACGCTCGAATTTATTGCTTTTATTACTGCAGTCTTAAAAAATGTCTTTGCTCCCTCTCCCCATTTAACCTGCTTTAAAAGTTCTGAAAATATGTCAAGGTACATTTCAATTTCATCAATGTTAAAAAGTGATGACTGGTTAAAGTATTTGCCTTTTGCATCCTCATTTACATCTATTATATCAAGCGGGTTTTCATAGCTTTTTATAACATAAAGATTATATAGATGCTCAAGAAGTTCTGTGACAAATATTTTAAGATTCAGCCCGCTTTCCATTAGCCTCTTTATAAACAGCAGCCCCTGGTTTGTATTTTTTTCAATAAGGATGTTTGTAAACTCAAAAAGCATCTCCTGGTCTATTATCCCAAGAAGGGATGTAATATTATCTACAGTAATTTTGCTGTCGCCAAAAGATGAAAGCTGTTCAAGTATACCGTCTGCATCCCTGAGACTGCCGTCAGCATATTTTGCAATTAGATTAATTGCCGATTCATTTATATTTATACCTTCACTTGATGCAATATCTGACAGCCTTGCTTTTATTTTGTCAAGTTTTAATGGTTCAAAATCAAAACGCTGGCAGCGTGACATTATTGTTGGGATAACTTCATGAGGTTCAGTTGTTGCCATTATGAAAACAACATGTTCTGGCGGCTCTTCAAGCACTTTCAAGAATGCATTTGAAGCAGCAGAAGTAATCTGATGAGCTTCATCAATAATGTATACTTTTTTTCTTAAAATTACCGGAAGATATTTTACTTTTTCCCTCAGGTCCCTTATATCATCGATACCCCTGTTTGATGCAGCATCTATTTCTATAACATCAACATTTGTTCCGGCAGAAATGCTCGTACAGTTATTACACTTATTACAAGGGTCAGAAGTGGGCCCGTTAACACAGTTCAGCGCTTTTGCGAAAATCCTTGCCATTGAAGTCTTTCCCGTACCACGGGGGCCGCAGAATATGTACGAATGCGATATCCTGTTTTTTAAAACTGAGTTACGCAGTGTCTGTACAACATGCTCCTGTCCAATTATTTCAGAGAAAGACTGCGGACGCCATTTCCTGTAAAAAGATATATAGCTCATAAAGTATCAAACCTGTTTATAAAAATAATTAAAAAATTTATTTATTAAAATATTTTACTCTTAACTAAAGGCCGTGCACCAGACTTCGATTTATGATAACAAGCGCCATCTTTGCAGTTTGCTCCGGCCAGGTTTATTTGTGGCACCCGAAGAAATTTACTTACCGCTGCTTCCTTTCGGACCTGACGGGATTTGTAACTCTTCGCCGCACAAGACCCAACCTTCAACGCCACTTACAAAGACGCAAACCTCACCACCATAAACCTCTGCCTGGAATTAAGCCTCACTAAAGCGGATTGTGAGTACAGGGCACCGCTAGCTCCCCGCCTAGCACGGTTAAAATGATTATAACTTATTTAATTGACTAATTAAATACTGCTGGCGCCATTAACTGTAAATTAACAAAGGCGCAAATTTTAAAAAACATTAATTATAGCTTTTAAATGACAGCACCCGGATTTTAGTTGATAAATAATTTTAAAGTAGTAGTATTTTTGTATTTTATCTGTAAAATGCAGGAATGCATATTTATTCCTTATTTTACTCAATATTATGGCATAATATATAAAGTAATAACCTTTACAGTGCATTTAATTTATCAAATATGGGTCCTGAAACATTTAAAATTGACAATATTGGCAATCAGGTTAAAAAATCAAATGGCCGCTCCCAGATTGCGCTTGCTATGGGAGGCCATGCTGTATCTGACCTTTATGCAAGTTTTATAATCGGGCTCATACCAGTACTTGCGATTAAATTTGATCTGTCCCTTTTTCTGGTTGGGCTTCTT